>JBIIQD010000550.1:0-2681 GCA_044342265.1 Hydrogenophaga sp.
GGCGCCTCGCGGCCTGCTTCCTGGATTCGATGGCCACGGTGGGCGTGCCCGGCATGGGCTACGGCATCCGCTACGACTTCGGCATGTTCGCGCAGCGCATCGTCGATGGCCGCCAGATCGAAGAGCCCGACTACTGGCTGGTCAACGGCAACCCGTGGGAATTCATGCGCCCCGAATTCAGTTACCCGGTGCAGTTCGGCGGCCGCCTGGTGCAAGAGGGTGACCACGTGCGCTGGGTCGACACCGACGACGTGATCGCCACTGCCTACGACAGCGGCGTGCCCGGCCACGAACTCAGCAGTGTGGCCACATTGCGGTTGTGGACCGCGCGCGCCAGCAGCGGCATCAACCTCGACGCCTTCAACAAGGGCGACTACATGCGCGCGGTGGAAGCCAAGAACGCATCGGAAAACGTGTCTCGCGTGCTGTACCCCGACGACTCCACCGAACACGGCAAGGAACTGCGCCTGCGCCAAGAGTACTTCTTCGTCAGCGCTTCGCTGCAAGACATCGTGCGCCGCTACCTCAAGTCGCACGGCAGCTTCGAGCAGCTGGCCGACAAGGTAGCGATCCACCTCAACGACACCCACCCCGCGCTGGCCGTGCCCGAGCTGATGCGCATCCTGGTGGACGAGCACCGGCTGGAATGGGACACCGCCTGGGACCTGTGCCAGCGCATCTTCAGCTACACCAACCACACGCTGATGCAAGAAGCGCTGGAGACCTGGCCGGTGGACCTGATGGGCCGCCTGCTGCCGCGCCACCTGCGCATCATTTACGACCTGAACGCCCGCTTTCTGGCCGAGGTGCACGACCGCTTCCCAGGCGACAACGACTTGCTGCGCCGCGTCTCGCTGATCGACGAGCGCGGCCAGCGCCGGGTGCGCATGGCCTCGCTGTCGGTGCTGGCCAGCCACAAGATCAACGGAGTCTCGGCCCTGCACAGCCAGCTGATGGTGGAAACCATCTTTGCCGACTTCGCCAAGCTCTGGCCCGAGCGCTTCTGCAACAAGACCAACGGCATCACGCCGCGGCGCTGGCTGTCGCAGGCCAACCGGCCGCTCTCGGCGCTGATTGACGCGCGCATCGGCAGCACGTGGCGCCGCCACCTCGACGAACTCAGCGCACTGCGCCCGCTGGCTGACGACCCCGAGTTCCAGAACGCATTTCGGCTGGCTAAGACCCAGAACAAGAAGCGGCTGGCCGAACGCATTGCGAAAGAGACCGGCATCGTCGTCAACCCCGACAGCCTGTTCGACGTGCAGATCAAGCGCATGCACGAGTACAAGCGCCAGTTGCTCAACGTGCTGCATGTGGTCACGCGCTACCAGCAGATCCTGGCCCACCCCAACGCCAACTGGGTGCCGCGCACCGTGATCTTCGGCGGCAAGGCGGCCTCGGCCTACTACATGGCCAAGCTGGTCATCAAGCTCATCAACGACGTGGCGCGCGTGGTCAACAACGACAAGCGCATCGGCGACAAACTCAAGGTGGTGTTCCTGCCGAACTACCGCGTCTCGCTGGCCGAAGTCATCATCCCGGCGGCCGATCTGTCGGAGCAGATTTCCACCGCCGGCACCGAGGCCTCGGGCACTGGCAACATGAAGTTCGCGCTCAACGGCGCGCTGACCATCGGCACCTGGGACGGCGCCAACATCGAGATCGCGGAAAACGTCGGGCTCGACAACATCTTCATCTTCGGCCTGCGCACCGCGCAGGTGGCCGCGCTGCGCGCCAGCGGCTACAACCCGCGCCGCTACTACGACCACAACTACGACCTCAAGACCGCCATCGACCGCATCGCCGAAGGCGCCTTCAGCCCCGAAGAGCCGGGCCGCTTCCACGACATCACCCGCACCCTGCTGGAGTCGGACTACTACCTGCTGCTGGCCGACTACGCCGACTACGTGGCCACCCAGCAGAAGGTGGACGATCTGTACCGACGACCAACCGAATGGACGCGTCAGGCGATCCTGAACGTGGCGGGCATGGGCGCCTTCTCGTCGGACCGCACCATCCGCGAGTACGCCGAGCAGATCTGGAACATCAAGCCGCTGTTCGACTGAACAAGCCCCCACGCTCCGCCGCTGCGCGGGTCGCTGCCCCCCGAGGGGGCTGGGCCTGCCTTGGGGCGGCCCGGCGGCTGGCCCGCGGCCCCCACACTCCGCCGCTGCGCGTGACAGAATCCGGCGCATGGTTTCAGCCTGGCGTGGTCTGTGGTGGTGGGTGCTTGGCGGCGTGCTGGTGTCGGCCGCCGGAGCGGTGCTGATCGCGCGCCAGGCCATCGACACACAGCGCGCACTGTTCGAGACCGATGCGCGCATCGTGCACCGGTTGCTGAGCCAGCAGGCGGTACAGCACGACGCGATTCTCGACACACTGGCCTTGCTGCAACCCGGGCCCACTGCGCCGGGCGCACAAGCCAGCGAACAGCGCCTGCCGGCGCTCTATCCGCACATCCTCGCTGTGCAACGGCGTGAGCGCGGCCAGGCCTGGCCCGACGACGCGCTGACCGCCGCCGAAGCCGTCTCGCGGCGCGATCGCCGGGCCGCCATCGCCACCCCGCGCGAGGGCGGCAACGAGCGCTACCAACTGGTGCTGGCGGCCGAGCCGACCAGCTACGCGCTGACCATCTCGGTGCTCGGCATGGTGCCTTGGAGCGAATGGCCCATGCAGCCTGA
>JBIIQD010000551.1:0-2680 GCA_044342265.1 Hydrogenophaga sp.
TGCTGCGCCAGGGTCATCGCTGCGGCGCAGATGCGCTCGACTTCTTCCGGGCTGTGGCCGCGTGCGCTCAGGGCGGGGCCGAGTTGTTCGCGGGCAAGTTGCAGGTGGCGCTGCTGGTCGGGCGAGAATGCGGCATGGCTGTCGGTGGGTGAGCCGGCAACGGAGGGCGATGGTCCGCTGCCTGCGGAGCCTCCGGAGCCTGCGGTTGCCCGTTGCTCTTCTGCCATCAACTCGGCTGGCATATCGGGCGGTGTGAGGCCTCTGTCCACGTAGGCCTGGCGGATGGCGCCGAGGTGACCGGTGTCTTGCCAGAGTTCATCGAGGCGATCTTGCACACGTTGGGCCTGTCTCTGCTTTGCCAGATCCCTGGGCCAGCCCTGATCGATGTTGTTGTGGGAGTCCGTGTTGGCAGCCAGGGCCATGACGTCGGTGCGACCCTGCACCACCTCGTCCAGGAACTGGCGGTGCAGTTCGGCCAGGCTGGCTGTGCCCATCGCTCGGTAGTTTTCCGTCGGCTCGAAGGGCAGCTGTCGGGGGTATTCCAGGTGCACGGCGTCGCTGAGTGCGCCGCGAACGGCGTCTGCAGGGCGCTTGCCCGTGTCGATGTGCTTGCTCAGTGCGTCGGTGATGTCGTCTTTGTCGACATTGGGGTACGCGGCCTGGATCGACTCCCAGGCCCGTTCGACATGGGCGCGGCCCTCGAAATAGCGGCCGTTGCGTTCGGCCTCGGTCGCGAAAGCCTTGTTCGCTGCGTTCAGATCGGCTTGCAGTCGCAAGCGTTCGGCGGGGTCGGTGGTGGCCTGCAGGTCTTCCTTCAGGCCATTGACTTGACGCAGCAGACGGCCTTCGCGCGAAACGTAGTCGTAGCCCAGTTCGCCGACCGATCTCCCCAAGACCCTGCTCCATTCCTGCAGCCGCGAATCTTCGTACAGCCTTTCAGCGCCCACGGCGGCTGCGGTTCCGGTGGTCAAACCGCCGACCACGGGACCCGCCGGACCGGTGACAGGGCTGGTGAGTGTGCCCAGTGCGGCGCCGGGAATCGCGCCCACGACAGCCGAGGTTCCGGTGACCACGGTGCGGGTGCCGACGTTGGCCGCCTCTTCGCTGCCCCTCACCCACTGTTCTCGGGTGGATGCAGCGGTGTCGATGGCGGCCTCGATCTGCTGTTCGCCGTCGTAGGCGCCGTAGAGGGCGCCGACAACGCCGGCGCCCTTGAGGATGGAGCCGCGGGTACGCACTTTGGCGTCGTCCACGTCCGCCGCCGGATCGGCATCGGGCAACGTCATGGGGACGGGAAGGTGCAGGCGGTTGTCTACCGTCGTGACGAACTCGGGCTCACCAAACAGGCCGCGATTCGGCGTCAGGTATTGGGTGGCGCCGCCAGGTTTGGTGACCTGTCCGTCGAGTTCACTGGTGGGCGCGACGGTGCTGACGAACACGTCAGTGGTGTCTTTGGGTGTGATTCGGTAGACGTCGTATTGCGTGGACTCGCTCGCGATGGGCAGACCGAAAAACTCCGAAAGGTTTCTGCCCTCCGCGATCGCGGCTTCCAGGTCGGATGCCTTGGCCCAGAAGGGCGTGTATGGCGAGGGCGTGATGCCTCTGGGAACGATTTTCACCAGGGGCTCACCGAGCTGTTCCATGCGGGGAAGCTCGGCACCCGAAGTGATCTGGTCGATGGCGCGTTGCTGTAGAACGGCCAGAGGCGAGCGGGGCGAAGCGTCGCGAAGTTGGTCAAGGTACTTTTCGCCTTCTTCCGTTTCAAGGTAGTCCAGCGCGGCTTGTTTGCTGACGCCATGGGTCTCGAAGGTGAGCAGGTCACTGATGACCGATGCGTCGTACCGGCGCTTGAGCTCGTCGGGCGTCAGTTCAGGGTCGCTCATGGCTGCCCTTCCTGTTTTCGCGACAGGGCAGCGGTTCTGGCGGCGAACTTGGCAAGAATTCGCTCTTCCTGTTCGGTCAAGCCTCCCTCCAGTTGAATGCCAAACGCGGTGTAAGCCTCTTCAACACTGGGTGTCTTGTAGTTCCGATACAGCCCTTCCGCCGATACGGCCCAGCGGGCGGGAAGGGTTTGCCGCTCTACTGGCGCCGAAACTTGGCCCGCCCTGGCGCTTTCGATCAGCGGTTGCAATGCGCGGTACAGCGCTTGAACAGGCTCGTCGGTCGGGTATTGCTGGCACACCCATTCCAGGTGTTCGGCAGCGGCTTTCAGTGCAATCGGATCAATGGTTTGCGTCACGATAACCTCCTTGAATGGCCCATTCGCATATTCGCTGTGCGCGGGCGCGTTCCTGGCCAAGGCGCTTACCCTCAGTGGGTGACAAAGCGGCAGGTCGACAGGTTTCCTGCGTGCAACGGGTCGCCCCCGTTGCACGCAACATCTTGGCACACATGAGAGCAATCTCCCGGCCCGACCGCGGTGCTGACGTTGGCGTTCCTGACCACCATCTGATCGAGAGGTTCGCAGCGCATTTTTGACTCTGGCTGATGGCACCCGTCTCAGACCAGCACGAACAGCACCAGCCAGAAAACGCTTGCCGCCAGCACCAGCGCCGGCCGCTGCGGCGCCGACCCGATCGTGTACACAATGAACAGGTTGTAGGGCAGCGGCAGCAGGTGCGCGAGCAGGGCCCACTGGGCAGGCACGCCTTGCGAGAGCAGCGCCAGCGCCGTGCCGGTC
>JBIIQD010000553.1:0-2675 GCA_044342265.1 Hydrogenophaga sp.
TTGAAGCCAAGCCGGTGATGACATGAAAAACTCCCGGTGAGTGATGCGCAAAGCATACGCAAGACGGCATCCGTCATCAACCCTGGGTGCAGCGCTGCCCGACCAAGTAGCCATGCGTCACAATCGCGCTGCCCTTTCCTTCGGTCCACCCATGCAAAACGGTACCTTGCTCGCCGCCATAGACCTCGGTTCCAACAGTTTTCGCCTCGAAATCGGGCGCTTTCAATCGGGCCATATTGAGCGCATCGAATACCTGAAAGAGACCGTGCGCCAGGGCAACGGCCTGGATGAGAACAAGGTGCTCAGCGAGGCAGCGATGCAGCGCGGCTGGGATTGCCTGGCCCGGTTTGCCGAGCGGCTGCAAGGCTTTCGCAAGCAGCAGGTGCGGGCAGTGGCCACCCAGACCTTGCGCGAAGCACGCAACCGCGACGAGTTCCTGCAGCGAGCGCAAGAGGTCCTGGGTTTTGGCATCGAGGTGATTTCCGGCCAAGAAGAAGCGCGGCTGATTTACCAGGGTGTCTCGCGCCTGTTGCCTCAGTCTGACGAGCGCCGACTGGTGGTGGACATCGGTGGACGCTCGACCGAAATGATCCTAGGCCAAGGCTACCTGGCCCGTAACATGGAATCCTACCGGCTGGGCAGCGTGGCCTGGTCAACCCGATACTTCCCCAAAGGTCAGTTCAGTGCCGAGGCGTTTCGCATCGCCGAGATTGCGGCCCAAGCGGTGCTCGACCAGGCGATAGAGAGTTTCCCGACCGCCCAGTGGTCGGTGGCGTACGGGTCTTCGGGCACCGTGGGTGCGGTGGCCGAAGCGCTGGCGGCCAACGGCTGGCCTGGCGACTGTGTCACGCGCGAAGGGCTGGACTGGCTGGTAGAGCGCTTGATCAAGGCCGGCAACGTCGACATGCTGAAGCTGGATGGCATGAAGGACGATCGGCGCCCGGTGATCGGCGGCGGCCTGGCGGTCCTGCGGGCGATTTTTGAGCTGTTTGGCATTCGACAGATGGTCCCTGCGCAGGGGGCATTGCGCCACGGCGCTTTGTACGACCTGATCGACCGCGAAGTCGACGGCAGCAATGTGCGTGAGCGCACGGTGCGCTGGCTCAGCGAGCGATTTTCGGTCGATGCGGCCCAGGCGCAGCGCGTCAGCACGGTCGCCACCGGGTTGTTTGCCCAGGTGGCCTCCGGCGAGGCACACGAGCGTTTCTCCCAGAAGCTGGCCTGGGCAGCCAGGCTGCACGAGATAGGCACCCACATCTCGCACGAGCGTTCCTACCACCATGGCGCCTACATTCTTGACAACGTGGACGCGCCCGGCTTTTCCTTCCCCGAGCTGCACCGCATGAGCCAGCTGGTCCTGGGCCAGCGGGGCAAGTTGCGCAAGCTGGAGACAGCGCTGAACGACGAGCTGTTTTCCAAACAACTGCTGTGCCTGCGGCTGGCCGTGATCCTGTGTCACGCGCGTCGCATGCCCGATCACGAAGCGCTGCGGCTGAGTTTCAAGCCGGGCGCGTTCAAGCTGGTCGCGCCCGACGGATGGGCCAAGCGCTTCCCGCAGTCGGCCTGGCTGCTGGGGGAGGAGGTTATGGCCTGGCAAAAGTCGGCCTGGAAACTCTCGGCGGACATTCACTGAAGACCGCGGAGACCAGAACCATGTCAACCATCGTGGTGGCAGAAGACGATAACGGGACCTTGCGCCTGATCGAAGCGGCACTGCACATGCAGGGCCATTCAGTCGTGACGGCCAACAACGGCCACTCTGCCTGGCTGGCGATCAAACAGTACTCACCGGACCTGGTGGTCAGTGACATCAACATGCCTGGGCTGACCGGCTTTGAACTGCTGCGCGCCGTGCGCGACCACACGACCCTGAACCAGACGCCCTTCCTCCTGCTGACCTCGCTCCAAGAACGTGCCGACATGCGCCAGGGCATGATCCTGGGTGCCGATGACTATTTGACGAAGCCAGTGCATCCCAAAGAGCTGGCTGACGCCGTCGCTGCCCAGTTCAACCGGCAGGCCATGCGGATCGCTGCGCGCGAGCTGCATGTGCAGGGCGCCGTGGCAGAGGCTTTGGATCAGCAGGCCTGGACGCTTCACGAGCAATACGAAACACGCCTGGCGAAGGAACTGAGCGAACAGTGGCCGGGCGAGAACCAGGGCCAGCAGGAGGTGTTCTACCCCCAAGCCACGCTGTTGTTTGCCGACATCCGCAACTATGGCCAATGGTTGAGCGTGCTGGAGCCTGATCAACAGGCCACGGTGCTGCGGCGATTTTACGAAGGCGGTGGAGACACCGTGCACCTGTTTGGCGCCAGCGCCGTCCACTTTGTGGGTGACGGCATGCTGGCGCTGTTCACCGACCTCGACAGCCATGCCACGGCCCACCAGGGCCTGCGCGCCATCAAGGCAGCCTTTGGCCTGCGCAACTCTGCAGCAGCCATGCTGGGCTGGGCGCAGCAGCATTTCCCCGGCAAAGCACTGCCTCGGTTCGACATTGGCATCGCCGTGCACAAAGGACCGGTCGCCATGATGCGGCTGCAAGGCCTGCTGGGTGGCAACACGCAACTGCTGCCAGTGGGTGAGACGGTGGTGGACACGCTGGCCATCCAGCGCCACCCTCAGACCTCGCACAGTGTCACCGTGTCGATTCCTGTTCTGCGCAGCGTCACGGG
>JBIIQD010000552.1:0-2675 GCA_044342265.1 Hydrogenophaga sp.
TCGCATGTCGTGTACTTCGTGCCTGATGTGGCCAAAGCCGAGTCCTTTTACGCCCGACTGGGATTCGTCGTGACCGACCGGATGGGCGGCGGCCCTTTCTTGCGTCCAGCCGGTACGCCTGAACACCACACGCTGTTCCTCATCCCGACCCCACCGTTCATGAAGGGCATCGAGCATTTCACCTTCCACATGAGCGGACCAACCGAAGTCATGGTCGCTGGCACCCGATTCGTGCAGAAGGGGTATGAGTCTTTCTGGGGACCGGGGCGGCACAAGCTGGGCAGCAACTGGTTCTGGTACTTCAACAGCCCACTGGGCTGTCATGTCGAGTACGACGCCGACATGGATCTGCACGACGCCAACTGGACACCGCGCGACGTGCCGTTCGGCGCAGAGCCCTCGCAGTATTTCCTGTTCCGCTACACCGAGAAGTGGTCGCCCGGGCCGGGTGATCCGTCGCCATTGAGCAATGCGGTTGACAAGGAAGCGGCATGAACACCAAGGCACCCCCAAAGATTCTGATCATCGGCGGCGGCTTCTCCGGTATGGCTGCGGCCATCGAACTTCGCAAGCAGGGTGCCGATGTCGACCTTGTCGAGATCGATCCGGAATGGCGCAACTATGGCGCGGGCATCAGCCTGGGTGGCCCCACGTTGCGGACATTCAGACAGCTCGGCATTTTGGAATCCTTCTTCGAGCACGGCAGCATTCACAATGGGGTGATCGTGCGGATGCCCAATGGTGTGCAGGTCGCCGAGATCCCCACGCCGCGGGTTGCGGGCTTCGATGTGGCAGGCGGTGGTGGCATCATGCGACCCGTCCTTGCGCAAATCCTTGTGGAGGCCACCAGATCCTCCGGCACCAAGGTGAGGCTGGGCTGCAGCTTCAGCTCTTTGGAGGAGGATGCCGAAGGGGTCAACGTGGTGCTGACCAATGGCGAACAAGAGCGCTACGACCTTGTGGTTGGTGCCGATGGTCTGAACTCCAAAGTCCGAGACGCAGTCTTTCCTGATGCGCCCAAGCCCCGCTACTGCGGGCAAGGGGTGTGGCGGGCTGTGGTGCCGCGCCCACCCGAAATCAAAAATGTGGAGATGTGGCTCGGTCCGAAAGGCAAGCCGGGTGTCAACCCGGTGTCGAAGACGGAGATGTACCTCTTCATCAACGAGACGCGCGCCACCAACGACCACATCGACCCGGCCACCTTCGTCGATCATGTCAAGGCGCTGCTGGCGGACTTCTCAGCACCGACTTTGCAAAGAATCCGTGACGAACTGGGGCCGCAGTCTCGGGTGGTCTATCGGCCGCTTGAACAGCTGTTGCTGCCCAGGCCGTGGTTTCGAGACCGCATCGTCCTGATCGGCGACGCCGTGCACTCCACGACGCCCCACCTCGCGTCGGGCGCATGCATTGGTATTGAGGATGGGATCGTGCTGGCCGAGGAGGTGGGGCGCAACGCCAACGATCTTCCTGCCGCACTGGCACGCTTTGGAGAGCGCCGATGGGAGCGTTGCCGCATGGTCGTCGAGAACTCCGGGCAACTGGGCACCATAGAGATCACTGGGGGCGACAAGGAAGCACACGCGCAGATCATGCGCGAGTCGATGGCGGCGCTGGCGATGCCGATTTGACGGTGCACCCACCGCCAAGGAGGAGGTTGGCATGAAGACCACAAAAGTCCTGCGACCGACCGCCATCTCGGGGCTGCACTCATCAGTTGTAAAAATCGTCAGCTTAGCTTTGGAGCATTAAAGGAGACACTATGAACTTCCCACGCAACACTTGGTATGTCGCAGGCTTCGATGAGGAGCTGGCGCAGGGCGATATGCTGGCCAGGATGTACCTGGGGGACCACGTCGTCCTTTACCGGGCGCCCGATGGCACACCGCGCGCGCTGGAGGACCGTTGCCCACACCGCTTCGCGCCCCTGTCGGGCGGTACGCTACAGGATGGTGTGATCCAGTGCCGCTACCACGGTCTCAGCTTCGACGGCAGTGGCGCCTGTGTGAAGAATCCGCACGGACCCATTCCGAAGGCTGCCTGTGTGCGCGCCTATCCAGTACGAGAACGCCATCGCCTGCTTTGGATCTGGATGGGCGATCCTGAGCGCGCCGACGACAACCTGATCCCCGATTTCAGCGAAATAGCTTCGGCGCCAGAACACGGCATGTTCCGTGGACACCTGCCGACTGCCTGCGACACCATGCTGCTGGTCGACAACATCATGGACCTGTCACACGTGGACTACCTGCATCCCACCACGCTGGGCGGTGGGGCGATTTCACGCGTTAAGCCTGTCGTGGAAGACCTGTCTGAGCGCAGCGTGAGGGTCAGCTGGCTTTCCAGTGGCGACGTCGCGCCCCCCGCTTTTGATGCGCATCTGCGCGAGAAGAACCAACCCACCGACCAATGGACTGTGGTCACCTGGTTCGCCCCAAGTTGCATGTTGCTCAACGTGGGCGCCACGTTGCAGGGCGAGCCGCGCAGCGAAGGCGTGACGACGCGAAATCTGCACTTGGGCACCCCGGAGAAACCGGGCCACACACACTATTGGTTCTGGACCACGCGGGATTTCGCCATCTCGCCGGAAGCAAACGCGGCCATTCGTCCGATGGTTGAGAACATCTTCCGCAACGAAGACAAGCCCATGCTCGAGGCCCAGCAGTCGCGCATCGGGC
>JBIIQD010000554.1:0-2671 GCA_044342265.1 Hydrogenophaga sp.
ACGCAGCGCGGCAGGTGGTGCATCTTGAGACCTATATCTTCCATTTCGCGGGTTCGGCCCTGAAAGTGGCCGAAGCGATGGAGCGGGCGGCATTGCGTGGGGTATTGGTGCGGCTGGTGGTGGATGGCGTGGGCACACCCGAGGTGCCGCTGGAATGGCAGCAGCGTTTCAAACAGGCGGGCGTGCGCTGGCGTGTTTACGCCCCGCTGGGGCGGCTCGGACTGTTGATCCCCAGCCGCTGGAGGCGCCTGCACCGCAAACTCTGTGTGGTCGATGGCACGGTCGGTTTTTGTGGCGGCATCAACATCATCGATGACCTGGACGATGTGGCCTTGGGTAAGCTTGTGGTTCCTCGGCTGGATTTCTCCTTGCGTGTGGTGGGGCCGCTGGTGGACGACATGGTCCAGACTATGGAGCAGCTCTGGTGGCGGCTGCAGGTGGCGCGCAAGGCACGTCAACGCGAGTTCAAGGCAGCGTGGGAGGCGCTGCGAGAGACCCGGCCAGTGGGGGACTTCACCCGCTTGTTGCGCAAGGTCGAGATCTACACTGGCATGGCCGTGCGGGTAAACGCCGACGCGGAGGACGAGGCCGCGGTGCTGATCAATGAGGGCCCTATGGGTGTCAACAATGCGCGGGCCGCCTTGCTGCTGCGCGACAACGTGGGGCATCGCCATGACATTGAGCGCGCCTACCTCAAGGCGCTCGGGGCAGCACGGCATGACATCGTGATTGCCAATGCCTATTTCATACCCGGTCGGCGCCTGCGCCGCGCGCTGACGATGGCGGCGGCTCGGGGCGTGCGAGTGCGCTTGATGATGCAAGGTCGCTATGAGAACTTCTTCCAGTACCGCGCCGCCAGGCCGGTCTACCAAAAGCTGATCGATGCAGGCGTTGACATTCGCGAGTACGCGCCCAGTGCTCTGCACGCCAAGGTCGCGGTCGTCGATCAGGTCTGGGCCACGGTCGGCTCTACCAACCTGGACCCGTTGTCTCTGTTGCTGGCGCGGGAGGCCAATGTGATGACCACAGATCACCGCTTTGCACGGTTGCTTCACCAGCGGCTGGACGACCTGGTCGAGCACGCGGGGCAGACGCTGGACGCCCGAGCCTTGGGGCAGCGTCCATGGCACCAGCGCGTGCTGGACCGTTTTGCGTTTGTGGTCATGCGCACGTTGCTCTTTCTCACCGGTCACCGTTACTGATGTCCCCAGCGGGCGTGGGGCTCGGGCCCCGGTGTTAGCATCAAGCCATGCTGATGAAATCCGGAATCCCCATGAGCACCTCCGAAGCGCCCGACGACGATGTCGGCACCCCTGTCTCGGTCAAGATCCGCGAGCGCATCAAAGCCGCCCGCCACCGCTTTCACTCCAACGACAACATCGCCGAGTTCATTCAGCCCGGCGAGCTGGAGAAGTTGCTGGACGAAGTGACGGTCAAGATGCAAGGCGTGCTCGATGCGATGGTGATCGACACCGAGAACGACCACAACACCGGTGAGACCGCCCGCCGAGTGGCCAAGATGTATCTCAAGGAGGTGTTCAACGGGCGCTACGTCAAAGGCCCGAACGTCACCGAATTCCCCAACGCCGAACACCTCAACGAGCTGATGATCGTGGGGCCGATCACAGTGCGCAGCGCGTGCAGCCACCACTTCTGTCCAGTGATCGGCCGCATCTGGATCGGCGTCATGCCCAACGAGCACACCAATGTGATCGGCTTGTCCAAGTACGCGCGGTTGGCTGAATGGATCATGGGCCGCCCGCAGATTCAGGAAGAAGCTGTGGTGCAGCTGGCCGACCTGATCCAGGAAAAAACCCAGCCCGATGGCCTGGCAATCGTGATGGAGGCCAGCCACTACTGCATGGCCTGGCGCGGCGTCAAGGACATGGACAGCAAGATGATCAATTCGGTCATGCGCGGCGTGTTCCTCAAGGACCCGAACCTGCGCCGAGAATTCCTCTCCCTCATTCCCCGATAACCCCGAAGAGCACATCATGCTGGTACGACTGCTGTATGTCAGCCGCGCTGTTGAACAGGACAGCTCCAAGGCGATTGAATCGATCCTCGAGACTTCGCGGTCCCACAACCTCGGCAACGGCATTACCGGTGTGCTGTGTTACGGAGGCGGGCTTTTCCTGCAGGCCATCGAGGGCGGGCGCGACGCGGTCAACATCCTTTACAACCACATCGCCTCGGACAATCGTCACACCGATGTGGTGCTGTTGCACTACGACGAAATCACCGAGCGCCGCTTCGGCGGCTGGACCATGGGCACGGTCAATCTCGCCAAACTCAACACCTCGATCGTGCTCAAGTACTCCGAGCGGCCTGAGTTCGACCCGTACAAGGTGTCGGGCAAGGTCTCGCTGGCGCTGCTGGAAGAGCTGATGGCCACGGCGTCCATCATCGGAAGAGCCTGACTAGGCCGACTCCCCAGCGCAGCTGCGCGGCTTCCCCCTCTCTCCGTTGCGCCTGCGGCGCGGGGAGGAGGGACGGCACCTGGGGTCGGCGGAGCCGGACCCTTGTAGCCTCTGGGTCGAGCCGTTCCAGTCGTCTCATGTCACTGACCGCCTTCGGTCTCACCGTGCTGGCCGGCCTGATCCATGCCGGCTGGAATATCGTCGCCAAGATGGCGGGAGGCGACGCGCGGTTTGCCTTCTTTTCTGCCTTC
>JBIIQD010000045.1:0-10505 GCA_044342265.1 Hydrogenophaga sp.
AAGCCCCGCGTCAACATCATCGGCCCGAGCTACGGCGTGTTCAACAGCGCCAGCGACCTGGCCGAAATCCGCCGCCTGGTGCAAGGCATCGGCGCCGAGATCAACCTGGTGTTCCCGCTGGGCAGTCACCTGTCCGAAGTCTCGCGCCTGGTCGAAGCCGACGTGAACATCTGCATGTACCGCGAGTTCGGCCGCATGCTCTGCGAGGCGCTGGACCGGCCTTACCTGCAGGCACCCATCGGCCTGCACAACACCACCAAATTCCTGCGCAAGCTCGGCGAGCTGCTGGGCCTGGACCCGGAGCCCTTCATCCAGCGCGAGAAGCACACCACCATCAAGCCGGTGTGGGACCTGTGGCGGTCGGTCACCCAAGACTTCTTTGCCACCGCAAGCTTTGCGGTGGTGGCCAACGGCACCTACGCGCGCGGGCTGCAGCACTTCCTGGAAACCGAGATGGGCCTGCCCTGCCGGTTTGCGGTCTCGCGCAAGTCCGGCGAGAAGACCGACAACGCCGCGGTGCGCGAACTGGTGAAGACCCAGACGCCGCTGATCCTGTTCGGCAGCTACAACGAGCGCATGTACCTGGCCGAGGCTGGAAGCACCGGCCCGATGCGCGCGGCCTTCATTCCCGCATCGTTCCCCGGCGCCATCATCCGCCGCCACACCGGTACGCCGTTCATGGGCTACAGCGGTGCGACCTACTTGATTCAAGAGGTGTGCAACGCGCTGTTCGATGCGCTGTTCCACATCCTGCCGCTGGGCACCGACATGGACAAGGTCGACCCGACCCTGGCTCGCAACACCGATGCCACCGCCACCCCCTGGGACGACCAGGCCCAGCTGCGACTGCACGCACTCATCGCAGGTCAGCCGGTGCTGGTGCAGATCTCAGCGGCCAAGCGCCTGCGGGACGCCGCCGAACAACACGCCCAGGCAGCGGGTGCCAGCACCGTGTTGGCCACGCACGTCGCCAGCGCTGGCCAAGCACTCGGCATGGTTCTGGAACAGAAGGAGCCAGCATGAGCCGGCCCATGTTTTCCCATTCAGAAGCGACCGCCCAAAGAGCGACCCGGCACGAAGACGTGCACGGTGTGTCGCGCACCGCAGAACATGCGCTCAGCCTCTGTGAGCGCCTGTCCATTGCTGCCCCAACCGGCGGCAGTGGTCCATCCCGCAACTTCGGTTGCGGTTCTTGCCGCAAGGCGTTCTCTGAAGGAGTTTGACCTATGGTTTCCAACGTGAATCCGTCGGGACTGACAGACGAAGAGTGCCAGGAGTTCCACAAGTACTTCATCCAGGGGTATTTGCTGTGGGCTGCTGGTGCCTTCTTCGCGCACAGCCTGGTTTGGATCTGGCGTCCCTGGTTCTAAGAAACAACTGAGAGGCTCACCATGGCACATGAATCCGCTGGCATGCATACGTTCCATCGCGAGGGCTCTCTTGAGGGCTTCAAGGGAATCTTCATCGTGCTCTTCGTTTTATTTTTGGGCGTGGCCGTAGCTTCGACGCTGTTTGCGCAGAACTGGCGCAACTTGCTGCCGGGGGCAGAAGGTGCGCAGTCGATGTGGGATGGCGTGAGAACCGCCGTCTACACCGTTATTTCCCAACTCAGTTAATGCAAAGGAAAGCAACATGTGGCGTTATTGGCGCATTGTCGATCCCCGCAAGGCGATCATTGGTGTCGGTCTGCTGATCGCATTCGTGTCGACCAGCATCCATCTGATTCAGGTCAGTGGCGATCGGTACAACATCAACTCTTGGCATCCGGACACCGCGAAGGCGGCAGCGGCCAAGATGGCGCAAAACGCGTCGAATCCGAAGTAAGGGGTTCGGCCGTTTTTGCAGGCGGGCGTACCGCAATCCGTTGAAACGGTACGCCTGCCACTTCTGTATCTCGCATCCCAATTTCAGAAATCCAGCCGCAGACAACGCTGGCCTCGTGCCAGCCAGACGGAGGAGCAACACATGGCCATGCTAAGTTTTGAGCGCAAGTACCGCGTGCGGGGGGGCACCCTGATCGGGGGCGACCTCTTCGACTTCTGGGTCGGGCCGTTCTACGTCGGGTTCTTTGGCGTGACAACCGCCTTCTTTTCCCTCCTGGGCACGGCCATGATCGTCTGGTCAGCGGCCATGGGGCCGACCTGGAATCTCTGGCAAATCAGCGTCGCACCGCCCGACCTGTCTTACGGCCTCACCATGGCGCCGCTGATGGAAGGCGGTCTGTGGCAAATCATTACCGTCTGCGCGCTCGGCGCCTTCGTGTCCTGGGCGCTGCGCGAGGTCGAGATCTGCCGAAAGCTCGGCATGGGCCTGCATGTGCCCTTCGCCTTCTCTTTCGCCATCCTGGCCTACGTCACGCTACAGATCATTCGGCCGGTGCTGCTGGGCGGCTGGGGGCATGCCTTTCCCTATGGCATCTATACCCACCTGGACTGGGTCAGCAACGTGGCCTACCAGTACCTGCACTTCCATTACAACCCGGCGCACATGATTGCCGCCAGCCTGTTCTTTGCCACGGTGCTGGCCCTGTCCATGCACGGCGGCCTGGTCCTCTCTGCGGTGAATCCGAAGAAGGGCGAAGTCGTCAAGACACCGGAACACGAAGACACCTTTTTCCGCGACTTCATCGGCTACTCGGTCGGCACCTTGGGCATTCACCGACTGGGTCTTTTCCTGGCGCTGGCGGCGGTCTGGTTCGCCGCGCTGTGCATCGTCATCAGCGGCCCGTTCTGGACGCGCGGCTGGCCTGAATGGTGGGGCTGGTGGCTGAACCTGCCGATCTGGTTGTAACAAGAACGCTGGAGACACAACATGGCGCAATTCAAACCCCTGTTCTCTCTGGAGAACCAGAACCTGCTCACTGCGGTGCAACCGGTGGGACCAATGCACGACGGCCCTGCCTTGCCCAGCTCCGACTGGCGGCGAAGTGGGAAGCCGTTCCTGTTCCATCTGCTGGGTCGACTGGGCAATGCGCAGATCGGGCCGGTCTACCTGGGCAGCCTGGGTGTGGCCTCGTTGTTGTTCGGCACCCTGGCCTTCAACATCATCGGATTCAACATGCTGGCCTCAGTGGACTGGAACCCGCTGCAGCTGATCCGTCAATTGTTCTGGCTGGCGCTGGAACCACCGCCGCCCGCCTACGGACTGAGCATCCCGCCATTGGCCCAAGGTGGCTGGTGGCTGATCGTGGGCTTTCTGCTGACCGTCTCGATCATGTTGTGGTGGGTGCGCACCTACCGACGCGCCCGACAACTGGGCATGGGCACCCATGTGGCGTGGGCGTTTGCCGCAGCCATCTGGCTCTACCTGGTGTGCGGGTTCTTTCGCCCCATCATGATGGGCAGCTGGTCGGAGGCGGTGCCCTTTGGCATCTTCCCGCACCTGGACTGGGTCTCAGCCCTCTCCCTGCGCCATGGCAACCTGTTCTACAACCCGTTCCACGCGCTGTCGATCGTGTTCCTGTACGGCTCGGTGCTGTTGTTCGCGATGCACGGCGCCACCATCCTGGCGGTGGGCCGCTACGGAGGCGAACGTGAAATCGAGCAGATCGTCGACCGCGGCACCGCCAGCGAACGGGCAGCCCTGTTCTGGCGCTGGACCATGGGCTTCAACGCCACGATGGAGTCCATCCACCGTTGGGCCTGGTGGTTCGCGGTGCTGTGTCCACTGGTGGGCGGCATCGGCATTCTCTTGACCGGCCCGGTGGTCGACAACTGGTACCTGTGGTCCATGAAACACCATGTGGTGCCTGCCTACCCGCAGGTGTTCCCGGTGAGCATCGACCCCGCTCTGTTGGGAGCCAAGCCATGAAACACTTCGCGAACTTCAAACTGTCTTCCGTGCGCGTTCTGGCGGCCGGGCTGGTTGCACTGGCCCTGGTCGGCTGCGGCGAACGTCCACCGATCGTGACCAAGCAATTGGGCTACCGCGGCACGGGCATGGAACAGAACATCAATCCGCGGCTTGAAGCCGTCAAGGTCGCCGCCAACCAGGCACCTGCGGCGGAACCCGCCGCCTCGGCAGACGGCCCCAAGGCAGGCGAGGTGTACCAGAACGTCAAGGTGCTGGGCAACCTGAGCGTGGGAGAGTTCACGCGCCTGATGGTGTCCATGACCGCTTGGGTCTCTCCCGAGAAAGGCTGCGCGTACTGCCATGCGGGTGGGAACTTTGCCGACGACAGCCTTTACACCAAGGTGGTCGCTCGCAACATGGTGACAATGACGCAGACCATCAACAGCAAGTGGCAGAGCCACGTCGGCCAGACTGGCGTGACCTGTTTCACCTGCCACCGAGGCCAACCGGTGCCGTCCTTCGTCTGGTTCAAACCGGGCGACCGCAAGTACACGGAAAACTCGATCATGGGTGACCTGGCTGGGCAGAACCTGGCGTCCAAGTCGGTCGGGCTGACGTCTTTGCCATTCGATCCCCTCACACCCTATCTGTTAGAAGACAAACCCATTCGCGTCAATGGCAACGAGGCGCTCAAGTTCACGGGCGACGCAGCCAACAACAAGAGCACCAAACAAGCCGAGCACACTTATTCGCTGATGGTGCACATGTCGCAGAGCCTGGGCGCCAACTGCACCACCTGCCACAACACCCGGAACTTCCAGGAGTGGACCAATGGGCCGCCGCAGCGCGTGACGGCGTGGCATGGGATCCGCATGGCGAGGGAACTCAACAATGCGCACCTGGTACCTTTGACCGACACCTTCCCAGCAAACCGCAAGGGCGTTCACGGCGACGTGGCCAAGGTGAGTTGCGCCACCTGCCACCAGGGTGTGCAAAAGCCGCTCTACGGGGCCACCATGCTCAAGGATTACCCCGAGCTGGCCACGCTGAGCACCGCTTTCACCAAGGCCCCTGCCGTCGTGGCACCCACCGACGCCCCCGCCAGCGCCGCAGGGCTGCCGGCCAAGGTGCTGTTCGAGGTGGGGAAAGACGGTCTGACCGACGCCGCACGCCAGGTGATCGCTGACGCGGCCCAACTGCTCACCGCCCAGCCAGGCACCAAGGTCAGTCTTTCCGGCTTTGCCGACAAGACCGGCAACCCTGAAAAGAACCTGGAGCTGGCCAAGCAGCGGGCATTTGCCGTGCGCGACGCGCTCAAGGCCGCCGGCGTGTCCGAAGACCGCATCGAGCTCAAGAAACCCGAGTTCGTGGTGGGTGGCGTGGACGCGAACGCCCGCCGCGTGGAAATCAACGCGGTCACACCTTGACGCTTCGCCTTGAACAGCGGCCACTCCCGTGTCAACCCCGCAAGTCGTCCTGGCCCAGCCGCGCGGCTTTTGCGCCGGGGTGATGCGCGCGATCGAGATCGTTGAGCAGGCGCTCGCTCGGCACGGTGCGCCGGTCTACGTGTTTCACGAGATCGTGCACAACCAGTGGGTGGTGAGCGACCTGAGCGCCCGAGGGGCGGTGTTTGTCGACAACCTCGAGCGCGTGCCACTCGGCGCTCAGGTGGTCTTCAGCGCCCACGGCGTCTCCAACAAGGTGGTGGTTCAGGCTCGCCGACTGGGCCTCAAAACCGTCGACGCCACCTGCCCGCTGGTGAGCAAGGTGCACCAGCAACTGCAGCGCTTTGCCCGGATGAACCGCGTGCTGGTGATGATCGGTCATGCCGGGCACGAAGAGGTGGACGGCACGATTGGCCAGGTGAACAGGCCGGTGCATCTGGTCAGCGACGTGGACGATGTGCACGCACTGGCCTTGCCAGCCGACGCACCGGTGGCCTACGTGACGCAGACCACACTGAGCCTGGACGACACGCGCGACATCATCGCTGCCCTGGCCGCGCGCTTTGTTCGCTTGGTGGGCCCCGATACCGATCACATCTGTTACGCCACCCAGAACCGCCAGGTCGCGGTGCGGGCGCTGGCCGCGCAGGTCGATCTGGTGCTGGTGGTGGGCGCGCGCAACAGCTCCAATTCGAACCGGCTGCGCGAAGTGGCCGAGCGCGCGGGCGTACCTGCGCACCTGGTGCAGGACGCCACCGAGATTCGTCCCGAGTGGCTGCAGAACGCGGCGCGTGTTGGCGTGACGTCCGGCGCGTCCACGCCCGAGTTGCTGGTGCAGGAAGTGGTTGCTGCCCTGCAGGCTCGTCACGACGGCCCCGTGGTGCCGGTCTTGCAGCTTCCGGGCTTGAAGGAAGACAGGTTGTTCCGGCTGCCCGCCGAGCTCGTCGGCTGAGGCACCATCGCATGGGCGCCGCCAACCCGGACCTCATCACGCTCTCTGGCGTGGTGGCGGTGGTGCTGGTGAACACGCTGCGCGAACACCAGACCTGGGCCTGGATGCGCCTGGTGCAAGGCTCGGGCGCCCTGAAGGACACACCGGGCCTGATCTTTGCCAAGGTGATGGGAAGCGGCCACGCAGGTGGATTCGGCCTTCGCCCAAGCCCCTCCCACCAGGGACTCATCACCATCTTTGACCACGCTGACCAGGCGCGTGCGTTCCTGAGCGGTGCTGTGGTCAACGCGTACCGAGAGCGCTCCACCAATATCTGGACAGGCTTGCTGGAAGTGGTCTCGGCCCGTGGCCTGTGGGACGGCCAGGCCTGGGGCATCACGCCAGAGACACAACTCGGCGCCTACGGCTGCGCCGCCAACGACGCGCAAGCGCCACAACCGCTCGCTGCCCTCACGCGCGCCAGCATTCGGCCGGCCAAGGCCATGGCGTTCTGGCGCAATGCGCCCGCTGCACAGCTGGCGATGCAGCACGCCAAAGGCTGCACACTGGCCATGGGCCTGGGTGAAGCGCCGCTGGTTCGCCAGTGCACCTTCAGCCTGTGGCATGACACAGCTTCGATGCTGGCGTACGCTCACCAGGGTGCGCACCAGGCCGCCATTGAGGCCGCGTACCGGCACAACTATTTTTCAGAGTCGATGTTCGTGCGCATGCGTGTGCTGGAGCAAAAGGGCCTGTGGCCGTCGCCAGCGTCGCAGGCCGCTGCGCAGGCCATCAGCGCCTCCGGAACCTCGCCCGAACCGCTCCTGCCGGGACAACAGCCATGAGGCAGCACAGCGTGGTCGTGGTCGGCGCTGGTATGGGAGGGCTGGTGGCCGCGCTGCAACTTGCCCACCAGGGGCTCAACGTGACGGTGGTGGACGCAGCCGATGCGCCAGGCGGCAAGCTGCGCCAGCTGCAGGTGGGCGGTGCGGCCATCGACAGCGGGCCCACCGTGTTCACCATGCGCTGGGTGTTCGACCAGGTGCTCGCCTCGGTCGGCACCACATTGGAAGCCGAGCTCACCCTGCACCCGCTGGAGGTGCTGGCCCGCCATTGGTGGAGCGATGGCTCCGCGCTCGATCTCTACGCCGACCCGGCGCGCACGTTTGACGCGGTGGCCAATTTCGCCGGGCTCGACGAAGCGCAGCGGTTTCGCGGTTTCTGCATCGAAGCCGCCGAGGTGTACCGCACCCTGGAGCCACACTACATCCGAGGCCCGGCGCCACACCTCTGGGGCCTGACCCGCGCCCTCGGTGCGAGCGGCCTGAGCACCCTCGCCAAACTCGGTCCCATGCGCAGCCTCTGGCACACCCTGGGGCGCCATTTTCGCGATCCGCGCATGCGCCAGCTGTTTGCCCGCTACGCCACCTACACCGGCTCCTCCCCCTGGCAGGCTCCCGCCACGCTGATGCTGATCGCCCAGGTCGAGCTCGACGGTGTCTGGACCATCGAAGGCGGCATGCATGCGCTGGCGCGCAGCCTGGAGCGCCTGGCCGCGGCGCGCGGCGCCCACTTTCGCTACGGCACGCCCTGCGAAGCCATTGAGCTGGACAACGGCAAGGCGGTGGGCATCAGGCTGGCGGGCGGTGAACAATTGCGCGCCGACGCCGTCGTCTTCAACGGCGACACGGCCGCGCTGCGCCAGGGTCTGCTCGGCGCCCAGGCGGCGAGTGCAGTCTCGGCGAGCGCGCCGCCCCGCTCGCTCTCGGCGCTCACCTGGTCGATACTGGCGCCCACGCAAGGCTTGGCACTGGATCGGCACAACGTGTTCTTCCAGCGCGACTACGCGAGCGAATTCACCGACATCTTTCAACGTGCGCGCCTGCCGCAGACACCCACGGTGTATGTCTGCGCCCAGGACCGTGGGACCGGCCACACGCCCACCGGCCCGGAGCGCTTGCTGTGCCTGGTCAACGCACCCGCGAACGGCGACGGCCATGGCGACCACGAAACACTTTCCACCCAGGACATCGAGTCATGCGAGACCACCAGCTTCAACCTGTTGCGCCAGTGTGGCCTGACGATCGCGCCCACAGCAGCGAGGAAGATCCTGACCACACCCGCCGACTTTCATCACCTCTTTCCCGCGACGGGCGGTGCGCTGTACGGACAGGCCAGCCACGGCTGGATGTCGGCATTCTCCCGCTCGGGGGCGAACAGCGCGGTGCCGGGGCTGTTCCTGGCGGGGGGCAGCGTGCACCCGGGGCCGGGGGTGCCGATGGCGGCCCTGTCGGGCCAGTTGGCGGCCGAGGCCGTGCTGGCGAGCCCCGGTTTGACCAGGCGGTCGCACACAGTGGGTACCTCTGGTGGTACGTCGACGCGCTCAGCGACGACGGTCAACACGGCCTGACCATCATCGCGTTTGTCGGCAGCGTCTTTTCGCCCTACTACGCCTGGGCGCGCAACCGGGCAGCTGACGGACGGGTCGACCCCGAGGACCACTGCGCCCTGAACGTGGCGCTGTACGGCCAAGGCGGTTCGTACTGGTCCATGACCGAACGCGGCCGCAGCGCCATCCACCGCAGCCCGAACGAGTACCGCATCGGCCGCAGCCGCATGGCCTGGGAAGCGGGTGGCCTGTCGATCGACATCGATGAGATCACCGCCCCCATCCCGCGCCGCGTGCGCGGCCGTGTGCGCCTCCACACCCCTGCGGTGTGCAACTTTCTCACCCCGCTGGACGAGGCCGGGCACCACCTGTGGGGTCCCATCGCACCCTGCGCGCGGGTCGACGTGGAGTTCGAGCAACCCGAGCTGCGCTGGAGCGGACGCGCCTACATGGATGCGAACCAGGGCAGCGAGCCGGTCGAGAACGCATTCCATGAGTGGGATTGGGCGCGCTCCGAAATGGCCGACGGCAGCACCTCCGTCATTTACGACGTGCGCCCTCGCAGCGGGCTGGGCCCCGACCGCGTGATCGCTCAACGCTTCGCGCCCGACGGCAGCCACCAGCCCTTCGAAGCACCCGCCCGCCAGCCGCTGCCCAGATCGGCCTGGGGCATTGCCCGCACCCTGCGCAGCGATGCCGGCGTGGCGCCGCAAGTGGCCAAGAGTCTGGAGGACACGCCGTTCTATGCCCGTGCCGTAGTGAAGGCGGGTGTGATGGGCGAGCAGGTCACCGCCATGCACGAGACGCTGAACGTGCCGCGTGTGGTGAGCTGGCCCGTGCGCCTGATGCTGCCCTGGCGGATGCCGCGCCGGGGCTGATCCGCTCAGCCCGCGCCCTCAGCGGTGCGGCTGTGCTCAAGCCCTTGATCCAGCACCCGCGCCAACTCGCGCGGCCCCAGCGATGAGGCCAGCGCCCCGGCCTGTGCCAGGCCTTGCAGGTAGTGCGTTTCCATTTCGGGCACGGCTCGCAGCAATTCGCGTTCGGCCATCGGCGTGTGCAGCAGCGCGCGCAGCCAATGCAGCACACGCACCCAGCCGGGCACCCAGATGCGACGGTCGCGCCGCTCGATGCCATCCACCATCAGGGCGGCGGCGCGGGCAGCCGGTATCTCGCGGCCCAGAGGTCCGGGCATGGTGTCGCGCAAGCGCACAAAGCTCGGGTGCAACACGCCTTCGGTGACCAGCGGCGTGGTGACCCAGGTGGGGTGGATCACGCCGACCCCGACACCGTGCGAAGCCAGCTCGATGCGCCAGGCATCGCACATGGCCTCGATGGCGGCCTTCGAGCCCGCATAGGCCGACATGAAAGGGGCGTGCCCGAAGCTTGCCACCGAAGCGGTGGCAAGCACATAGCCCCGCGCAGCCATCACCGCCGGCAATGCGCTGCGCACGGTGTTGAACGTGCCATGGATGTTGATGTCCATGCAGCGCTTCCAGGCCCGCGGGTCGGTGTGGGAGAGCGGCCCGAAAGAAGCCATGCCCGCGTTGGCCCAGACGACGTCGATGCGACTGTGGCGGGACAGGGTTGCAGCCACAGCCGCCTCGCACTGCGCCATGGACGTGACATCGGCGGTCAGGGCCAGCACATCGTTGCCCAGGCTCCGTGCAACGGCTTGAACGTTCCCGGTGTCGCAGTCCACCAAGACGGGCGATGCGCCCCGGCGCTGCAGCTCCCGGGCGGCCGCAGCGCCCACGCCTGAGCCAGCGCCGGTGATCAGGACGATTTGACCGCGCAAGGGCGGGGGACGGTTGGGCATGAGCGCCAGGCTGTCAGTCGATCTTGTTGATCATCAGGTACAGGATGGGCAGCGGCAGCACCGTGGCCACCGCGCCGGAGATCTGCCAGATGCGCGACAGGCGCAGGTATTCCGAGGTGATGTGGTCGCACT
>JBIIQD010000555.1:0-2663 GCA_044342265.1 Hydrogenophaga sp.
CCGTTCCTGACCTGGGCCCAGACCGGCGCCATCTTCAAGGACGCCAAGCACCCGGCAGCCGCCAAGCTCTACATGAGCTGGATGCTGTCGCTGCCCATGCAGGCACAACCCCGACAGTTCCCGCTACACAAAGACGTGGCACCCTTGCCAGGCTTCAAGCCGATCGAGCTGTACAACACCAGCCCCGAGGACTTTCGAACCTTCATGCGCGACCGCGCACGGGTGGAGCGGCTCAAGAGCCTGTTCGAACGTCTGATCGGCCCGGTGCAAGGCATCTCTCCGCTCAAGGACTGACACATATCACCAGGCCGTGAGATCGGAGACCACCGGCGCCTCGTGCAGCGAGAAGAAAAACGCCGCCCCCTGACCCGGTACACCTTCGCCGCGCACCTGCCCGCCGTGTCGGCGGATCACCCGGCTGACGGTGGCCAGGCCGACGCCCGAACCCTCGAACTCGTGGTGGGCGTGAAGGCGCTTGAACGGCTCGAACAGTTGCGCGGCGTAGGCCATGTCAAAGCCTGCGCCGTTGTCCCGCACACAGAACGTGGCGATGCCGTCCGCGCGGTGTTCCAGGGTGAATGAAATCCGTGCACCTGGTGTCTGGCTGGTGTACTTCCACGCGTTGCCCAGCAGGTTCTGCAGCACCACCCGCATCAGGCCGGGGTCTGCCATGGCCTGAAGTCCGTCCTGGATGCGCCAGTCCACCTCGCGCTCGGGCTGGAGGCGCTGAATTTCTTCCGCCACCGACAGCGCCAGCTCGCTCAAGTCCACCGGCACCTGCTGGATAGGCGCCCGGTTCAGGTGGGCCAGCGACAGCAGGTCGGTGATCAGTTGACCCATGCGGCGCGAAGCGTCCTGGATGCGGCGCAGATGGTTGCGCCCTGCGCCCGACAGGCCCTGTGCTTCGTCCTCTTCCAGCACACAGGCAAAACCGTGGATGCTGCGCAGCGGGGTGCGCAGGTCGTGCGACACGCTGTAGGTGAACGCTTCCAGCTCGCGGTTGGCCTGCGCCAGCTCGCGGGTGCGCTCGCTCACCCGCGTTTCCAGTTGCTCATTGAGCTGCTCCAGCGCCAGCTGCACCGTCCGCACCTCGGTGATGTCCTGCACCGTGCCAAGGCTGCGCAGAGGTTGATCGCCTTCATACTCGGTCACGCCCTGCTGTCGCACGTATTTCACCCGGCCGCCCGGAAACAACAACCGGTGCACATGGTTGAACGGCTTGCGTTCGCGCACCGCGGCCTCGTAGGCCTGCTGCAACTGGGCCTTGTCCTGTGGGTGCACCCACTGCAGGAACCGTTCGTACGAAGGCTGGGTGCTGGCCGGGTCCATCTCGAAAATGCGGAACACCTCGTCCGACCACTCGACCGCGCCCGTGGACATCTCGTGTGTCCAGCTGCCCGTGCGGGCCAGCCGCTGGGCTTCCTTCAGGCGGGCCTCGCTGATGGCCAGCGCCTGCTGTTGCCGCCCGGTCCGCAACTGCCCGCGCACCACCACACCACCAAAGGCCAGCAGCAGCAGCGACACCACCGCCGTGGTCCAGAGGTTGCGCTGCAGGGCCGGGGCCAGCGGCGCCAGGGAAGAGGCGTCGGCCAGCCCGACCGCGACCACCAGCCCCGACGTCGCCAGGCGGTGCCAGCCGTAGGTGCGCAGCGAACCGTCCATGGCGTCGTTGGTCCGGTAGGTTCCACGCTCCGCCGCCGGATCGGTGAGGAAAGGTCGATCGGGTGGCACCCGCTGGCCCATCGAATCTGCGTTGTCCTCGCTGCGCGCGAGGAAGTGCCCGTGCGCATCGATAAGTGCCACCACATCGGCGCGGGTCAGTTGCACCGTGCTCAGCTGGCGGGCCATCTGCTCGGTCTCCACCAGCAGGTACACCACACCGTCAAAGCGCTCGTCGCGCAGCAGTGGTCGCCCCACGAGAAAAGCCCATCGACCGGTCAGGCGCGAACGCACCGGCTCCGACACCCGCAACGCGTCGGGCCCGGCGCGCAGTTCCACAAAATGGTCGCGGTCGCCGACGTTCACGCCAACGTCAAGCCCCAGACTGTTGTAGACCAGTCGCCCGCTGGCGTCGGCCACCGACAGGTGCGATGCCAGATCGGGTGGCAAGGTGGACAGCGCCTCCTTGGCCAGCTGATCGAAGCGCGCGCGGTCTTCGCGCACCCAATGTTTGCGCATGCTGCGCAGCACCAGGTCCATCAGATTCAGCTGCGCCTGCACCTGCCCGGCCATGGCGTCGGCCACATGCAGGCTGCGCTGCTCGGCCTTGAGCAGCACCTGGGAGCGCAGCTGTTCCTGGGAACGCAGCGTCTGCCACCACAGCAGGCCCGTGGCCACCACGGCGAACACCACCACCAGGGCCAGAAACGAACGGGCGCGCGCCTTCATGGTTCGCGCCTCGCTGCCCTGCTCTCGCGGAGCACGGCACGCAAACATTCACGGCACAGATTCACCACAAAGCGCGCTCCATCCTGTGTGCTCCAAGCCCAAACCGGGCCACACACGCAGCACCAGCGGCTCCGCGCGGCAACCGGTCGCGCGGCATGCCATTTATGTCGACACGCGGCGCCGGTTGTTGAGCAATTGCCATATTAATGCCAGGAGCGGCCGCACAGACGTTTCAGGACGGATCGCCGCCCAGCCGGCCCGGGCGCCGTGCCGAG
>JBIIQD010000046.1:0-10494 GCA_044342265.1 Hydrogenophaga sp.
TGGAAAGCAACCTGGGCGATGGCGAGGGTGGCGACATGTTTGGCGAAGCGGGCAGCGAGGGTGGCGAAAAAGATGCGCTCTACGACCAGGCCGTGGCCATCGTGCTGCAGGACCGCAAGGCCAGCATCTCCTACGTGCAGCGCAAGCTCAAGATCGGCTACAACCGCGCCGCTCGCCTGCTCGAAGACATGGAAAAAGCGGGAATGGTCAGCGCATTGACGTCCAGTGGACAGCGCGACATCCTGGTCGCGCCGCGTGGCGATTGAGCCCCCGGCGGGAAACCTTTGTGGGGACGAAAGGCTCCCAGCGTTCATGAACATCCAACAACTCGTCGCCCTGACCTTGACCCTGGTCGTTGTATCGGCACGCGCCGACGGCCTGCAGGACCTGGAGACTTTTCTGCGAGAGGTCAAGAGCGCCCAGGCTTCCTTCACCCAGGTGGTGACCTCCCCCAAGCGCGCCGGTGAGACCACAGCGCGCAGCAAGACCTCCAGCGGCAGCTTCGAGTTCCAGCGGCCAGGCCGCTTTCGGTTCGAATACACCAAGCCGTTTGAACAGACCATCGTGGCCGATGGACAGACGCTGTGGCTGTACGACGTGGACCTGAACCAGGTCTCGTCGCGCAAACAACAGGATGCATTAGGGAGCACGCCAGCGGCATTGATTGCTTCGGGCACCGACCTCAAAACGCTGTCGGAGGCGTTCGAGCTCAAGGCGGCTCCCGCCAAAGACGGGCTGGAGTGGGTGGACGCCAGGCCCAAAGGCAAAGACGGTCAACTGCAAACCGTCCGGATCGGTTTTCGCCAAGGCCAGCTGGCCGCGCTGGAGATTCTGGACAGCCTGGGTCAGCGCTCGGTGCTGAGCTTTGCCCAGTGGCAGAGCAATGCCACCATCAAACCCGAGCGCTTTCGTTTCCAGCCACCCGCTGGTGCCGACGTGATCCGTCCCTGATCCGCGTGGCCACCGCAGCGCACCCGCCCCTGGCCGAACGCCTGCGCCCGCGCACGCTGGCTGAGGTCATCGGCCAGCAACAGCTGCTGGGTGAGGGCATGGCGCTTCGCCTGGCGTTCGAATCGGGGCAGCCCCACAGCTGCATCCTCTGGGGGCCTCCAGGGGTCGGCAAGACCACCATTGCGCGGCTCATGGCCGATGCCTTTGATGCGCAGTTCATCACCATCAGCGCGGTGCTGGGTGGGATCAAGGACATCCGGGAAGCGGTTGAGCAGGCTCAGTCTGCCCGCGACGGCTTGCAGCAGCAAGGCACCATCGTGTTTGTGGACGAGGTGCACCGCTTCAACAAGAGCCAGCAAGATGCCTTCTTGCCGCATGTGGAAAGCGGACTGTTCACCTTCATTGGCGCCACCACCGAGAATCCGTCTTTCGAGGTCAATTCGGCCTTGTTGTCCCGCGCCGCGGTGTATGTGCTGCAGCCGCTGGGCGAAGATGACCTGCGCCAACTCATCACGCGGGCGCAAGGCATCGGTGCTGTGCCTTCGGTAGACGCTGCGGCCGCTGACCGGCTGATTGCCTATGCCGACGGTGATGCCCGTCGCCTGCTGAACACGCTGGAGACACTGGCGGTGGCGGCGACGCGGGAAAAGTTGACCGGGGTCACCGACGTGTGGCTCTTGCGGGTGCTGGGCGAACGCATGCGCCGCTACGACAAAGGTGGCGAGCAGTTTTACGACACCATCAGCGCTCTGCACAAAAGTGTGCGCGGATCCGATCCCGATGCTGCGTTGTACTGGTTCGTGCGCATGCTCGACGGTGGTGCAGACCCACGCTACATGGCGCGTCGGTTCATCCGGATGGCGGCCGAGGACATAGGGTTGGCCGATCCGCGCGCGCTGCGCCTGGCGCTGGATGCGGCTGACGTTTACGAGCGATTGGGTTCGCCTGAAGGCGAACTGGCCTTGGCCGAGTGCGTGATCTACCTGGCGGTCGCGCCCAAGTCAAATGCGGTCTACAAAGCCTTCAACGAGGCCAAGGCCTTGGTGAAGAAGGATGGCACCCGTCCGGTGCCGATGCACTTGCGCAATGCACCGACGAAGCTCATGAAGGACCTGGACTTCGGCAAGGGCTATCGCTATGCCCATGACGAGGCCGACGGTTTTGCGGCTGGCGAGAACTACCTGCCCGAAGGCCTGGCCAACACACAGTTCTATCGGCCCGTGGAGCGGGGCCTGGAAATCCGCATTGCCGATAAGCTGCGCGAGTTCAAGCGTCTCAATGATCAAAAAGACTAATGAACAGTGTGATGCACTGATGAAGCTGCCTTTCAGGCCGTCATCCGAGGGAAAACCCGCGACGAATCAAGGGTCCGGCATGTCCGGTGCTCTGTAACCCTTGGCTACAATCCGCCACCAACCCGCCATCTGCCCTGTCACAGGGACAAGCCTGGCGGGTTTTTTGCTAAGTTGAAGCGGGTCTTCACATGGGTTCTGCGCCGCACAACGGCGGATGCACCGATCAATGTGTCCCGGCCTGTCAAAAACACGGAGAAAACTTCATGGACGTCTTGCTGCAGCAGATCATCAACGGTCTGGTCCTGGGCAGTATGTATGCGCTGGTGGCGCTGGGGTACACCATGGTGTACGGCATCATCGGCCTGATCAATTTCGCGCACGGCGACGTGCTGATGGTGGGCGCGCTCACCAGTTGGACCTTGATCGGCTGGATGAGTGAGGCCTGGGCTGGATTGCCAGGCTGGATGATCTTGTTGGTGGCCACGATGATTGCCATGGTGGTTTGTGGTGTGCTGAACTTCAGCATCGAAAAGCTGGCTTACCGACCCTTGCGCAACTCGCCTCGGCTGGCGCCGCTGATCACGGCCATCGGCATGTCGCTGCTGCTGCAGACCTTTGCGATGATTATCTGGGAGCCCAATCCCAAGTCGTATCCCTCGATGCTCTCGCGTGAACCGATCGAGTTCGCAGGAGCGGTGATCTCGGTGACGCAGATCGTCATCCTGGCTGTCACCGCCATCACCCTGGCCTTTTTGATGTGGCTGGTGAACAAGACCAACCTGGGGCGCGCCATGCGGGCCACCGCCGAGAATCCGCGCGTGGCCGCTCTGATGGGCATCAAGCCCGACACCGTGATTTCCGCGACCTTCATCATCGGCGCCATGCTGGCCGCCATTGCCGGCATCATGTGGGCCTCCAACTACGGCACGGTGCAACATGCCATGGGCTTCATGCCCGGCCTCAAGGCCTTTGTGGCGGCGGTCATGGGTGGTATCGGCAACCTGGCCGGTGCGGTCGTGGGCGGCATTGCTCTGGGCCTGATCGAGTCGCTCGGTGCGGGCTACCTCGGCCAGCTCACCGGCGGTGTGCTGGGCAGCCAGTATGTGGACATCTTCGCTTTCATCGTGCTGGCCTTGGTGCTGACGCTTCGACCCTCAGGTCTGCTGGGTGAGCGTGTGGCCGACCGAGCCTGACCAGGAGAACTTCACATGTTCGATAACCTCAATCCCCGCAAAGTGGCCATGATCGTCATGGCCGCGCTCGCGCTGCTTGCCTTGCCGATCCTGTTGCAGTCCACGGGCAGCAACTCCTGGGTGCGCATGGTGGACATTGCGCTGCTGTACGTACTGCTCGCCCTGGGCCTGAACATCGTGGTCGGTTACGCCGGCCTGCTGGACCTGGGCTATATCGCCTTCTTTGCGGTTGGCGCTTACCTCTATGGTTTGCTGGCGTCGCCGCATCTGGCCGAGGCCTTCCCGGCCATTCAAGCCATGTTCCCGAACGGTCTGCACATCAACATCTGGCTGGTGATGCTGCTGGCTGCTGCCGTGGCCGGCGTGGTCGGCATGATCCTGGGAGCGCCCACGCTCAAGCTGCGCGGCGACTACCTGGCCATCATCACGTTGGGCTTTGGCGAAATCATCCGCATCTTCCTGCTCAACATGGACCGGCCGTTGAACATCACCAACGGACCCAAGGGCATCAGCCAGATCGACGCGTTGACGGTGTTCGGCATCGACATGGGCAAGCGCCAGACCATTACCTTCGGCGACTGGAGCTACACCTTCCAGCCCGTGACGATGTACTACTACCTGTTCCTGTTCTTCGTGCTGTTCGCCATCGTCCTGTCGTACCGCCTGCAGGATTCGCGCATCGGACGGGCCTGGATGGCCATCCGCGAAGACGAGATCGCCGCCAAGGCCATGGGCCTGAACACCCGCAACCTCAAGCTGCTGGCTTTTGGCATGGGCGCCACCTTCGGCGGCATGTCCGGGGTGTTGTTCGCTTCGTTCCAGCGCTTCGTGTCGCCCGAGTCTTTTTCGCTCATGGAGTCGGTGATGGTGGTGGCCATGGTGGTCGTGGGCGGCATTGGGCACATACCGGGCGTGATTCTGGGCGCGCTCCTGCTGGCGGGCCTGCCGGAGGTGCTGCGCCATGTGGCCGGACCGTTGACCGAAATGACCGGTGGCCGACTGGGTCCGGAGATCATGCGCCAGTTGCTGATCGCGCTGGCCATGGTGGTGGTGATGCTGCTGCGTCCCAAGGGGCTTTGGCCAGCGCCCGAGCATGGCAAGTCGCTGGCGAAATGAGTGGAGAGCAAACACATGGCTGAAACCATTCTCAAAGTCGCCAACGTGTCCAAGCGCTTCGGTGGCCTGCAGGCCCTCAGCGACGTGGGTATCACCATCGAACGTGGTCAGGTCTATGGTCTGATCGGACCCAACGGCGCTGGCAAGACCACGTTCTTCAACGTGCTCACTGGCCTCTACACCCCCGACAGCGGCAGCTTCGAACTGGCCGGCAAGCCCTACACCCCGACAGCGGTGCACGAGGTGGCCAAGGCCGGTATCGCCCGAACGTTTCAGAACATCCGCCTGTTCGCCGAAATGACGGCGCTGGAGAACGTGATGGTGGGACGCCATGTGCGCACCCAATCCGGTCTGATCGGGGCCGTGCTACGCACGCCTGGTTTCAAGAAGGAAGAAGCGGCGATCACGGCGCGGGCCAAGGAGTTGCTGGACTACGTGGGCATCGCCAAGTTCGCCGACTACAAGTCGCGCACGCTGAGTTACGGCGACCAGCGCCGACTGGAGATCGCGCGTGCTTTGGCGACCGATCCTCAGCTCATCGCGCTGGACGAGCCGGCAGCGGGCATGAACGCCACCGAGAAGATTCTGTTGCGCGAACTGATCGACCGTATCCGCAAAGACAACCGGACCATTTTGCTGATCGAACACGACGTGAAGCTTGTGATGGGCCTGTGCGATCGCGTCACCGTGCTGGACTATGGCAAGCAGCTCTCGTCGGGGACGCCGGCCGAGGTGCAAAGCGATCCCAAGGTGATCGAGGCCTACCTCGGTACTGGTGGAGGGTGACATGAAACACCCCCGCGCCGCTTCGCGTCACCCCCTCAAGGGGGCGCAGCGAGCAGCCCGGCAAAGCCGGTTCTGCCGCTGCCCTTGGGTGGCGACCCTTCATGCGCAGAGCTCGGCTTTGCCGGTCTCGAAGAGAGAAAGTTAAGAATGGCAAACACATTGTTGAAAGTCAGCGGCCTCAAGGTGTCCTACGGCGGCATCAAGGCCGTCAAGGGCATTGACATGGAGGTGCGCGAAGGCGAGCTGATCACGTTGATCGGTTCGAATGGCGCGGGCAAGACCACCACCATGAAGGCCATCACCGGCTCGCTGGGCATTGAGGCGGGCAGCATCGAGTACATGGGCCAAGCCATCAAGGGGCAGGGGGCGTGGGACCTGGTCAAGCAAGGTCTGGCGATGGTGCCGGAAGGTCGTGGGGTTTTCGCCCGTATGACCATTACCGAAAACCTGCTGATGGGCGCCTATATCCGCACCGACAAACCTGGCATCGAGGCTGATATCGAGCGTATGTTCGGCATCTTCCCGCGTCTTAAGGAGCGCAAGGACCAGCTGGCTGGCACCATGTCCGGCGGCGAGCAGCAGATGCTTGCGATGGCGCGCGCGCTGATGAGTCAGCCTAAGGTGTTGCTGCTGGACGAGCCTTCGATGGGCCTGTCGCCGATCATGGTCGACAAGATTTTTGAAGTGGTGCGCGACGTGTCTGCTCAAGGCGTGACCATCCTGCTGGTGGAGCAAAACGCGCAGCGTGCGCTGCAGATTGCCGACCGGGGCTATGTCATGGACTCCGGCCTGATCACGATGACAGGTCCCGGCAAGGAACTGCTGGTCGATCCCAAAGTACGCGAGGCGTATTTGGGACATTGAACACCCCCCCGCGCCGCCTGCGGCGTCACCCCCCCAGGGGGCGATGCCTGTGGCCTGGCGAAGCCAGTTCCACGGCATCCCGAACGTGGCTCTCGTCGCTCGAACTTAAAATAGAGGGTTGCGCTCTTCGGGCGCAACCCGATTTCATTTGTTCCACACCATGACCACCGAACACGCCCACGCCATCCCCGCCGCCGATGACAACCAGCTGATTGCGGAGCGGCGCGAGAAACTCAAAGGCCTGCGCGAGGCGCAGCAGCGCGGCGAAGGCGTGGCATTTCCCAACGACTTCAAGCCCCGCGACACGGCCGAAGCCCTGTTCGCCGTCCATGGTGAAACGAGCAAGGAAGCCCTCGAAGCGAATCCGGTGCGCGCCAGTGTCTCGGGTCGCATGATGCTCAAGCGCGTGATGGGCAAGGCGTGCTTTGCCACCCTTCAGGACGCCACTTTTGGTCCCAGCGGTGGTCGCATCCAGCTGTACCTGAACACCGACAGCGTGGGCGAAGAGAAGCTCGCTGCGTTCAAGCATTGGGACCTGGGCGACATCGTTGCCGCCGAGGGTGTCCTGATGCGCACCAACAAGGGCGAACTTTCGATACACGCGGACAGTATCCGCATGCTCACCAAGAGCCTGCGTCCGATGCCCGACAAGTTCCATGGCATTCACGATCAGGAGATCAAGTACCGCCAGCGCTATGTCGATCTGATGACCGACGAGGGCGCGCGCCGCCGCTTCGTCACGCGCAGCAAGGCGCTGTCCAGCATCCGCGACTTCATGGTCAGCCATGGCTTCCTCGAAGTGGAAACGCCGATGCTGCACCCCATCCCTGGGGGCGCCAACGCCAAGCCGTTCAAGACCCATCACAACGCGCTCGATCAAGAGATGTTCCTGCGCATTGCGCCCGAGCTGTACCTCAAGCGCCTGCTGGTCGGCGGGTTTGACCGCGTGTTCGAGATCAACCGCAATTTCCGCAACGAAGGCATCAGCGTCCGCCACAACCCCGAGTTCACCATGATGGAGTTCTACGCGGCGTACTGGAACTACCACGACCTGATGGACTTCAACGAGCAGCTGATCCGCCATGTGGTCAAGCAGGTGCACGGTGACACACCGCTGACCTACAACGGCCAGCCAGTGGACGTGTATGCACCCTTCGAGCGCCTGACGATCCGCGAAGCCATCCTCAAGTACACCGAGGCGGGCGCTGGCGTGGATGACCCGGCTTGGCTGATCCCGGCATTGCGCAAGCTCGGCATGAACGAAGAGAAGCACCAGCTCAGCAGCCGCAGCCTGGCCAGCCTGCAGGTGCTGTATTTCGAAGAGACGGTGGAGGAGAAGCTCTGGAACCCGACCTTCATCATGGAGCACCCGACCGAGATTTCGCCGCTGGCGCGTGCCAACGACGACCGCCCCGAAGTGACCGAGCGCTTCGAGCTCTACATCACCGGCCGCGAATTTGGCAACGCCTTCTCGGAATTGAACGACGCCGAAGACCAGGCCGCGCGCTTTCAAGCCCAGGTGTCCGCCAAGGACGGTGGCGACGAAGAAGCCATGTACTACGACGCCGATTTCATTCGCGCGCTGGAATACGGCATGCCCCCGGCCGGTGGCTGCGGCATCGGCATCGACCGCCTGATGATGTTGCTGACCGACAGCCCCAGCATTCGGGATGTGATTTTGTTTCCGGCGCTGCGCCGAGAACACTGATCCCCCTTGCGCCGTTGCGCGGCTTCCCCCCAGGGGGACGATGCCTGCGGCCCGGCGGAGCCGGTTCCGCGGCATCTCTGGAGGAAGGCAAGGCTTGACCAGGCAAAAATAAACCGCCCTCGGGCGGTTTATTTTCAATTGACGCTGGCCGCTCAGGCGAATTCCGCCAGTGCCTTGCGCATCTTCTTCATGGCCGCGACCTCGATCTGGCGGATGCGTTCGGCGCTCACGCCGTATTCGGCTGCCAGCTCGTGCAGCGTCATGCCGCCCGAACCGTCGTCATTCACCTTGAGCCAGCGCTCGGTGACGATGCGGCGCGAACGGTCGTCGAGCTCGCCCATGGCGCGCGCCACGCCTTCGGTGGCCAGCGCGTCGCGTTCTGCCGATTCGAGCACGGCGGTGGGTTCATGGTTGGCATCGGCCAGCCAGGCAATCGGGCCGTAGGTTTCTTCGCCGTCGTCGGCGGGCGAAGGGTCGAGCACCACGTCGCCACCGGACAGGCGAGTCTCCATTTCCCGGACCTCTTCGGGCTTGACCTTGAGATCGCGTGCGACCACGCCGACTTCGCTGTCAGACAGCGCGTCGCGGTGCGTGTCGCCTTCGGCCGCTTCGGCGCGGAACCCTTGCTTCATCGAGCGCAGGTTGAAGAACAGCTTGCGCTGGGCCTTGGTCGTGGCGACCTTGACCATGCGCCAGTTCTTGAGGATGTACTCGTGGATCTCGGCTTTGATCCAATGGATCGCGTAGCTCACCAGGCGCACGCCTTGGTCGGGATCAAAGCGCCTGACCGCCTTCATCAGGCCAACGTTGCCTTCCTGGATCAGGTCGCCGTGCGGCAGGCCGTAGCCCAGGTACTGGCGCGCAATCGACACCACCAGCCGCAGGTGCGACATCACCAGCTGGCCGGCACCTTCGAGGTCGTTGTGGTCGCGCAGGCGGCGCGCGGCCGACTGCTCTTCCTCCAGCGTCAGCAGCGGCATGCGGTTGACGGCAGAAATATAGGCGTCCAGGTTGCCCAGCGCGGGCAGCGTGAGCGAGCGGCTCCACGGGCTGTTGACAGCCAGTGCAGTGGTCGACAGGGCGGCAGGGGCAAGCAATGTGGTGGTCATCAGAAAAAAAACCTCCTTCGGTGGTCTTGCTGAAATGTTAGCACTCTCTGGGAGTGAGTGCTAAGTGAATGGTTCCATGAGCGTGAGATTTGGGACTGGACAATCGGTCTGTTTTCTTTTACTGTACATAAAAACAGTATCTGAACTTTGAATCCTCCATGCCTGCCCTGTCCTTGCGTCTGTCCGGCGATCTGCCGGACTGTCTTGCCTCCGCCGCTGTCTGGCGCGGGGATGCGCTGGGGCGCTCGGTCACGGCCACATTGCCCAGCGGGTTCGAGGCGCTGGACGCGGCCCTGCCGGGCGGGGGCTGGCCCTGCCAGGGGCTGACCGAGATATTGAGTCCCCAGGCCGGCACGCTGGAGTGGCGGCTGCTGGGGCCGACGCTGGCCCGGGTGTGTGCCGCTGGGCGCAGCGTGGTGCTGGTTGGGCCGCCGCGGCCGCCGCACCTGCCGGGTCTGCGCCTTCAGGGATTGAGCGAGCGGCAGTTGGTCTGGGTCCAGGCCGGGACACCGGCCGAGCGCCTGTGGGCGGCCGAGCAACTGGTCAGGGCGCGCTCTTTCGGGGCGTTGATCGCCTGGCTGCCCAAGGCGCTGCCCGAGCAGCTGCGCCGGCTGCAGGTCCTGGCGGGGGCGGGTGATGCGCCGGTGTTTCTGTGCCGACCCGCCGAAGCTGCCCGCAGTGCCTCGGCCGCGCCGTTGAGGCTGCTGGCGCAGGTGGAAGCCGATTGGAGCCTGCAGATCGATGTGTTCAAGCGCAAGGGGCCGCCGCTGACGCAGCCGTTGCGGCTGTGGTCGGTGCCCGGGGGTTTGCAGGCGGTCCTGACGCCGCGGCTGCAACAGCCCAGCGCCTTGCTGCCGGCCGACCTGGTCCGCAGTCCCGATGCGTGGCCCGCCCTGCCTTTCCGTGAGGCCGACCATGCTCTGGTCAGCGCTCCTGCTCCCAGCAGCCGACGACAGCGCATGGCCCACTGACGCGGCGCTGCAGGCGCTGGCACTCTGGGCACTGCAATTCACGCCCCGGGTCGCTGTCGCCGACGAAGCCGTAGTCATGGAGCTGGCGGCCAGCGTGCGCCTGTTTGGCGGCTGGCGGGCGCTGCGCGAGCGGGTGGCTTCTGAAAGCGGCGAGCTCGGCGTGGGCCAGGTGGCCTGGGCGCCCAACAGCCTGGCCGCGCTGGCGCTGGCCCGCGCCGGTGTGGCCAACGGTTTGCGCCAGCCCCTGAGCGCGGTGCTCGATACCCTGCCTATGGACACGCTGAGCGCCGTGCGCCCGCACCGGCTGACGCTCGCGCACATCGGCTGCCGCAGCCTGGGCGATGTGCGGCGTCTGCCGCGCGGTGGCATGGCCCGGCGGTTTGACACAGCGCTGCTCGCCGCGCTCGACCAGGCCTACGGCCGCGCGCCCGAGGTGCACCGCTGGGTGGTGCTGCCCGAGCGCTTTGCGCAGCGGCTGGAACTGGCCTTTCGGGTGGACGA
>JBIIQD010000556.1:0-2660 GCA_044342265.1 Hydrogenophaga sp.
CCGATCTTGTCTTTCGGCGCGAACACCGGCCAGTCGTCCGGGAACGGCAGGTAGGGCAGGTGGTCGTACCAGACCGGGTCGTGCAGGCACAGGCTCTTGTAGCGGTTGCGCCAGCTGTCGCCGGGCCGCGCGTTCTTCTCGACCACGATGGTCGGCACGCCCAGGCGGCGCAGCCGTGCGGCCAGCATGATGCCGCCCTGCCCGCCGCCGATGATCACCACGTAGGGCTGCTCGTCGTAGCCCAGCCGGGCCTGCTCGTCGTGCCGCAGTTCGAGCCAGGTCTTGCGGCCCTTGTGCACACCGTGTTCGGCGCCCTTGATGCGGTGGGTGCCCTTTTTCTCTTCAAAGCCTTTGAGCTCGACCATGGTGGTCAGCAGGGTCCAGGCCTTGTCTCCTTTCAGACGCAGGTGGCCGCGCCCGCGCGAGACCTTGGTTTCGAAGCTGAACCAGGCGTCGGTGACGCCGTCGGCTTCGGTGGCCTCGCCTTCGAGCTGGAAGTTCGACGCGCCGGTCTCGGCCTGGCGCGCGGCCAGCATTTCGCGCACGGCGCCATGGCCTTCCTGCGTACGGATGTTCCAGGTGAAGGACACGAGGTCGCGCCAGTAGCAGTCGGCGTCGAACAGCGGCAGCACGGCATCGGGGGTGCCGGAGGCCAGGGCGGCCCCGAAAGCGTCCAGCCAGCGTTGAGCCCGCTGGGAGGGCGTGGATGCGGTCATGGGTTGTCTCCTGTGATGCCGGCCTCGGTGCGGGCCGGTGGTCCTGCACATCAAGACGCGTGCCAGCCGGGCGGCGCGCGCAAGTGCCTGATTTCTCAGGGCTTTCTCAGGCGGGCGGCGGTGTCACACCCCGTGCAGCTGTCACCCCGCGGAGTGACAGGTGTCACAGTCCCCGCGCGGCTCAGACCATGCGGTTGGGCGGCACGATGCCGGCGCGCTTCATGCGCCGGTACAGCGTCATGCGCGAGAGCCCCAAGGTGCGCGCCACCGCGCTCACGTTCCACTGCGCCGCGCGCAAGGCCTGCAGCAGATCCGGCCCCTCGCCAGGCGTCGCCTCGACCGCCCCGGGCCGCAGCGCCGGTCGCGCCGCCTGCAGCTCCGGCAGGTCGTCCAGGTCGATCGCCCCTTGCGCGCAGATGCTGGCCGCGTAATCGAGCACGTTGCGCAGCTCGCGCAGGTTGCCCGGCCAGCGGTGCGCCAGCAGGCGCTGCAGCGCCGCAGGCGTGAGCGAGCGCCCGCCCAGCAGCCGCGTGATCATCGCGCCCAGGTCGCTGCGCTCACGCAGCGGCGGCAGTTCGATGTGCGCGCCCTTGAGGCGGTAGTACAGGTCGTCGCGGAAGCGCCCCGCGAGCACCAGCTGCTCCAGCGGCGCGTGCGTCGCCGCGATCACGCGGATGTTCACCGGCACCGGCCGGGTGGCGCCCACCGGCAGCACCTCGCGCTCGGAGAGCACGCGCAGCAGCCGCGCCTGCAGCGCCAGCGGCATGTCGCCGATCTCGTCGAGGAACAGCGTGCCGCCGTCGGCCTCGGCGATCAGGCCGCGCTTGCCCTTGGGCGAGGCGCCCGAGAAGCTGCCCGGCAGGTGGCCAAACAGCTCACTCTCGATCAGGTGCTCGGGAATCGCCGCGCAGTTCACCGCCACGAAAGGCCGGCCGCGCCGCTCGCTCGCCGCGTGCACCGCCTTGGCGAAGTACTCCTTGCCCGAGCCGGTCTCGCCGGTGATCAGCAGGCTGATCGGCGTGTTCACCAGCCGCGCCACGCGCTCCACCTGCCGGTCCAGCGCGGCGTCGCCGGCCGAGAGCGCGGCCAGCGGCGCGGGCACGCGGCGCTCCTCGCGGGGCGCGCTCGCCACCGGCCGCGCCGGCGGCGGCACCGCCGACAGGAACAGCAACTGCCGGCCGCCCGCCAGCATCACGGCGCGCTGGTCCGATGGCTGCGTCATCACGAAGCGGCCGATCTGGCCGAAGGGCAGACCGAACAGCTGCTCGAAGCCCATGCCGATCAGCGGCTGTCCTTTGTCCAGAGCCAGTTGCGCCCGCCGGTTGTGGCCCACCACGCGGCCGTTGGCGTCTAGCGCCAGCAGGTAGTCCGGCTGAACGTCGAGGAACTGCGGGGCCTGCGACAGGCGCAGCACCCAGTCGTGCCGGTGGCGGTGCAGGAAGGCCGCGTTCTCGATGTCGTGCGCGTACATCTTCACCAGCTGCAGCGCCAGGTGCTGGCTCTCCTTGGGCTGACTCGAACTGAGCTGCGAAATGTCGAGCACCGCGCTGAGTTGCCCCGCGCTGTCGAACACCGGCGCGGTAGTGCAGGTGAGCGGTATGTGGGTCGCGTCGAAGTGGTCGTCCAGGTGCACCGTGAGCGCCTGGCCGGTGCTGATGCAGGTGCCCACGCCACAGGTGCCCGCGTGGTGCTCGCTCCAGTCCGCGCCGAGGTAGAGGCCCGCCTTGCGCAGGCTGGGCTCGAACACCAGGTCGCCCAGAAAGTCCACCGTGATGCCGCGCGCGTCGGTCAGCAGCACCACATAACCGAGGCCCGCGACCTTGCTGTAGAGCGACTCCAGTCCGTGGCGCGCGATCTGCAGCAGCGCCTCCATCTGGTCCTGGTGCTCGCGCAGCCGCGCCTGCGGCAGGATCACCGCCTCCTGCATGCGCGTCGGGTCCAGCC
>JBIIQD010000557.1:0-2658 GCA_044342265.1 Hydrogenophaga sp.
GGCCAGCGACCGTGTATGGAAGCGACTGGACATGCTGCGCACCGCCGATGGCTGGAAGATCATCAGCGAAACCGTGGACAAATCCAGGATCGCAAACAGCACGGAGTGACACCCTGCAGCACTGATGTATCGATGCTGCTGAGTGGTTTCAATTTTTCGGACGTAGGCCTCAAGCCTGAATACAGTGCGCCCGTGCACCTCGTGGTCACTGCTTGGGAATGTTCGCGCGCTCAATCACTGCGCCCCAACGTTTGATGTCTGAAGCGAGCAGTTGCGCGGCCTCGTCGGGCGTGCTGGGATCGGCATCGATGTTGAGATCGGCCAGCTTCTTCTTCACATCCGGCTTGGCCAGGGCTGCGACGATGTCCTTATTCAGGCGGTCGATGACCGGGCGCGGTGTCTTGCCGGGAACGGCCAGCGCGTTCCAGGACGAGGCCTGGAACTCCTTCACGCCCGCCTCCACCGCAGTAGGCACCTCGGGCAGCGCGCTCGAACGCTTCTTGCCGGTCACGGCCAGGGCACGGAAGGCGCCCGCCTTGATCTGGGTGAGCGCCGGGCCGAGAATCTCGACCCCCACGTCCACCTGCTTGCCACGCAGGGCACCCACCAGGGCCGGTGTGCCGTTGAAGGGCACGATCTGCGCATCGATGTCGGCGGTGGACTTGAAGAGTTCGGCGGCCAGGTTTTGCGTGCTGCCGATATTGATGCTGCCGACGTTGAGCTTGTTCGGATTCGCCTTCGCAAAGGCGACCAGCTCGCCCAGGGTCTTGTAAGGCGAGTCCGACGGCACCAGCACCGCCAGATCGAAGGTGCCGAGGGTGGACACCGGGGCCAGGTCTTTCAGGGTGTCATAGGGCAGGCTCTTGAACAGGCTGGCCGTGACTGCCGTGCCATTGGACATGAGGAACATCGTGTGACCATCGGGCTCGGCACGCGCCACTGTTTCGGCCGCCACCACACCGCCCGCGCCAGGCCGGTTTTCGATGGTGACCGGCTGGCCCAGCGAAACGCTGAGCTCGGCTGCCACGATGCGAGCAGTGAGGTCACCGGCGCCACCGGCAGCAAACGGCACCACGATGCGCAGGGGTTTGCTCGGAAAACCTTGCGCCATTGCCAGCGGCGCCGTGAACATGGCGACAGCAGAAGCGACCGACAGCAGCAAGCCGCGCCGATGGAAAAAGAACCGCTCATTCATGGTGTTGTCTCCAGTGTTGTTGATGGGAAGAATCTAGCCGACGAACTGCACCAGCCACAGCGAAATGCCGGGGAACAGCAACAACAGGGCGGTGCGGAACACATCGCTGATCAAGAAGGGCATCACACCCTTGTAGCTCTCGCTGATCGGCACATCCTTGGCCATGCCGTTGACGACATAAACGTTCAGTCCCACCGGCGGTGCCAGCAAACCGAATCCCACGGTCATCAACACCATGATGCCGAACCAGATCGCCGTCATTTCCTGGCTCATCCCGAAGTCCATGGCCATGATCAGGGGGAAGAAAATCGGGATCGTCAGCAGGATCATGGACAGCTCGTCCATCACGGCGCCCAGGATCACGTAGAGCAACAGGATGGCCGTCACCACCATCAAGGGCGAAAGGCCCCAGCCCGTGACCACCTCGGCCAGCATGGCGGGAACCTGCGTCAATGCCAGCGCAGAGTTCATCAGATCGGCACCGATGAAGATCAGGAAGATCATGGCGCTGGCTTCAGCGGTTGCGTAAAAGCACTTCTTGATCTTGGCCCAGGTGAGCTCACGTTTCATCAGGGCGGCCACAAACGTGGCTGCGGCACCCACACCCGCACCTTCGGTGGGTGTGAACAGTCCGCCATAGATGCCGCCAAAAACAATCAGGAAAACCACCGCAATGGGAGCCACACCAAACAGCAGCTTGGCCGTGAGGCGCGGGCGATCCTCATCAGTGTGATCGGGCGCATGCCCAGGAACCAGGCGCACGTAGAGGGCGATGGCGATGATGTAGCCCGTCATCGCGATGATGCCGGGGATCATCGCGGCCGCGAACAGCTTGGCGATGTTCTGCTCGGTCAGGATGGCGTAGATCACCAGTGGCACTGACGGCGGGATCAGGATGCCCAGCGTCCCGCCAGCGGCCAGCGTGCCTGTTGAAAGACGGCCCGAATACCCGTGGCGCTTCATTTCAGGCAGAGCGACAGAGGTGATGGTCGCGGCAGTGGCGATGGACGAGCCGCAAATGGCTCCGAAAGCTGCACTGGCCATCACGGAAGCCATCGCCAGCCCGCCCTTGAAGCCCGCCATGATGGTCGCAGCGAGCTCGAACAGTGCTTTTGAAATGCCCCCCTGCGTGGCGAAGTTGCCCATCAGGATGAACAGCGGGATGACCGAAAGGTCATAGCTCGCAAAACGGGCAAACGCGATGCCGTTCAGGTTGTTGGAAAAGGGCAGCCAGCCGACCTGTGCGATGTAGCCAAAAATGCCCGCGCTGAACATCGCAATGGCAATGGGAACGCGCAACACCATCAGCACCAGCATGATGCCGAAAATGACACCCGCCATGGAGAGAGAACTCATTGACCTTGCTCCTCGAAGTGTCCGATGAAGGCCTGGTACAGGGCAATGACACCCGTCAGACACAGGGGCGGCACCATGGCCGCGTAAACAATCCACTCAGGAAACCC
>JBIIQD010000558.1:0-2657 GCA_044342265.1 Hydrogenophaga sp.
GGCTGCTGCGCGCGCTCGCGGAACGCCAGGTGGGCCGCCTTGCCGTGGAAGTCCGCGGCCTTGACCTTGGGGCGGGCCAGGTCGCACTCGTACAGGTTGTATTCGGTCAGCAGGTCGGCGTTTTGCAGGCGCAGGCTTTTCTCCATGCGGCGGCTGTTGGCGTAGGTTTCCACGCCCACGGGCGTGACGCCCTGGGCATAGAGCGCGTCCCACAGCGCCAGGCCGTCGTCGTATTTGAAGTGCAGCTCCCAGCCCTGTTCCCCCACGTAGGAGATGCGGAACGCCAGCACCGGCACGCCCTTGATCGTGAGGTTGCGCAGGGCGGCGAACGGGAAGTTCTGATTGCTCCAGGCCTCGGGCTCGTCGGCGATCTTCTGGATCGTGGCACGGGCGTTGGGCCCCCAGACGCCCAGGCAGCCGTACTGCGTGGTGGTGTCGGTCACGGTCACGTTGGCGCCGCGGTCCTGGGCCATGCGGCGCACCCAGGTCAGGTCGCGGTGGCCGGCGTCGGCGCCGTCGATCACGCGGTAGTGGTCCTGCCCCAGGCGCAGCACCGTCAGGTCGGCGCGCACGCCGCCCTTGCTGTCCAGGAAGTGTGTGTAGATGCCTTTGCCGACCGGCGTGTCGCCGCCGACCTTGGCCACGCAGATGTATTCCAGCAGGTCGGCCGCGTCGGGGCCTTCCACGTCGAACTCGGCAAAGTGCGAGACGTTGATCATGCCGACGTCTTCCGACATCTTCAGGTGCTCGGCGTTCGACACGCGCCAGAAGTGGCGGTTGTCCCACTCGTTCGCGCGCACCGGCACCTTGTCGCCATACACCGCGAGCAGGTGCTCGTTGCTGGCGTAGCCGTGCGCGCGCTCCCAGCCGGAGAGCTCCATGAAATAGGCGCCGAGCGCCTTCTCGCGCTCGTGGAACGGGCTCTTGTAGATGCCGCGCTGCGAGCCGTAGGGCTCACGGTTGTGGACCGGCGGGTTGTAGATCTTGAAGGCGCCTTCGTAGCAGCGGTCGTGGATGTACTGCTCGTCCTGCTGGAACGGGTAGGTGCGGGCCACGTCCATGCGGGCGTGGTCGATGTGGGTGAAGCCGTCGGTCATCCAGTCGGCCACCAGCTTGCCGATGCCGGGAGCGTCCTTCACCCACACGGCCTCGGCGTACCACAGGCCGCGCACCTTGGACGATTCGCCGATCGAGGGATTGCCGTCGGTGGTGACCTGCAGCAGCCCGTTGAAGGAATACTTCTCGTCGTAGCCCAGCTCGGCCAGGATGGGCGTCAGTTCGATGGCGCGCTCCAGCGGCGCCATGATCTGCTCCAGTTCCAGGTCCCGCTGAGACGGCGAAAGGCGGGCCTGTTCCTTTTCAAGCAGATCGCGCGGGTGGCACATGCGCGGGTTCTTCTCTTCGTAGTAGCCCCATTCGATCTGGCCGCCTTCGGGCGTTTTGGGGTCGCCGGTGTCGCGCAGGTAGGCCGAGTTGCCCTGGTCGCGCAGCAGCGGGTAGCCGATGTCCTTGCCGGTGCCGGCGAACTCCAGGTAGGGCTTGAAAAAGGTCAGCGGGTGGTCGACCGGCATGATGGGCAGGTCTTCGCCGGCCATGCCCGCGATCAGCCGGCCCCACAGGCCGGCGCACACCACCACGTAGTCCGCGGCAATGAAGCCCTTGGTGGTTTCCACGCCCACGATGCGGCCGTTGTCCATGCGCAGTCCGGTGCAGGCGGTGTTGGCAAACGACAGCAGCTTGCCGCTGGCCACCGCAGCATCCACCAGCTCGCCGGCCACCATCTGGGAGCGCGGCTTGACCAGGCCCGCGTCCGGGTCCCACAGCGCGCCCTGGATCATGCTTTCTTCGAGCAGCGGGAGACGGGCCTTGGCCTCGGCCGGCGTGATCAGCGAGACCCGGTTGCCAAACGCCTTGCCCGAGGCCACGCGGCGCTTGAGCTCCTGCATGCGCTCATCGTCGCCGACGCGGGCCACTTCCAGGCCACCGATGCGGTCGTAGCGACCCATCTTTTCGTAAAAGTCGATGCTGTACTTGGTGGTGAAGATCGACAGCGGGTCGTGCATCGTGTTGAAGCAGAAGTCCGACGCGTGGGCGGTCGATCCGATGTCGGTGGGGATGCCGGACTTGTCGATGCCGACGATGTTGTCCCAGCCCCGCTCGATCAGGTGATGGACCACCGAGGCACCCACGATGCCTCCCTGGCCGATGATGACGACTCTGGCTCGCTCGGGGAATTTGGCCATGGGGGCTCGCTCCTAAGGAAAAGGGGTGGCTGCGGCAGGGTGTCTCGCCCGTGCGCACACCCGCCGGTCAGCCGGCAATTCGACAAAGTGTATTCAGCGCCCCGGCGTGAGGGCTTCCATTTGCGACCGCCGCTTGTGGAATAGCGGCAGCCCAACACGAAGCCCGGGTCATCAGTTGATCTCGCGCAGGTACCGGGCGGCGAAGGCCTGCATGTGAAAGGCCGCGTGGTCGGGCAGGTACCTCGACGCCGTGCCTTCGGGGCATGCGGCTCGCGCCTGGCAACCCTGCTTCAGACAGGTTTGCCCCGCGGGCGTGCGCAGGTGGGCCACGCAGCGCAGCAGGTCGAAGCCGTTGTCGTGCGCGCCGACGGGGCAGGCCTTGACGCACAGCGATGGGCAGGTGGCGCAGGCGCC
>JBIIQD010000560.1:0-2653 GCA_044342265.1 Hydrogenophaga sp.
TACCCGATGGTGTTGATCACCGGTCGCCAGCTTGAACACTGGCACACCGGAAGCATGACGCGGCGCGCCAGCGTGCTTGATGCGCTGGAGCCTGAGGCCACCGCCAGTCTCAACGCGGCCGACATGGAGAGCCTCGGTGTGAAACCCGGCGAACAGATCGTGGTGCGCTCACGGCGAGGTGAAGTACAGCTGATGGCACGACTGGACGAAGGCACCGCCGCGGGTGCCGTCTACATTCCGTTCGCTTATGTGGAGGCGGCCGCCAACCTGCTGACCAACGCCGCGCTCGATCCGTTTGGCAAGATTCCGGAGTTCAAATACTGCGCTGTGTCGGTGCACAAGGTGGTCTGAGCGGTGGTTGCAGAACCTCGCACATTAAGCATTCGGACCCAGCCAGGTTGCAGCCATCTTCATGCCCAGCAGCGTGAGCGCCAGCGACCCCAGCAGGTGCAGGCCCGCGGTGCCCAGCGCCAGCAGGTAGCGGCCATGCTGCAGCATGGACACGACCTCCACCGAGAAGGCGGAGAAGGTGGTCAGCGCGCCGAGGAAACCGGTGATGATCGCCAGCCGCCATGCCGGGTCGAGCTGCGTCTGGCTCTGGAAAAACACCACCGCCGCGCCCACCAGCCATGCGCCGATCCAGTTGGCCGCCAGCGTGCCCCAGGGTAGCATGGCGTGGCCCTGGTTGAGCCACAGGCTCAGCTGCCAGCGAGAGAGCGCGCCAAGGCTGGCGCCGAGGCTGATGGCGATGACTTGCAGCATGGCTCAGGCGCGCGTTGATGGGTTCAGAAGGGGGGGTCTTCGTCGTCACCGACGGCGGTGACGGCTTCCTGCTTCGGCTTCGCCGGTCTGGCGGCAGGCGCATCGGTGTCGGTGGGCAACTGGGCGCCTGGCTCGATCTCTCCGCCCAGCGCCGCGATCACCGCTGGAATCAATTTGCAGAGCTCGCCGGTGACCAATGCCACGTCGGTGTCAAAGCCGCTCTCGTCGTCGTTGGGCCGGTCGTCGAACACGCCTTCCAGAAAGGCCAGCTTCTTGAGCTGCAAGGACTCGGTGAGCGTGAAGCCGATGCGGCCTTCCCAGCTGAGCGCCAAGCGGGTGGGCAGCTTGCTTTCGGCCAGGTGTTTGCGCACCTCGTCGGTCAGCAGGTGGTGGCGCGTGAACTTCACCGCCGACTTCTCTTCGTCGGCCGACTTCAGCTCGCACTCACGCTCCACGTTGAAGCCCTCGGGCCAGTCGACCTCGGGCTCGGTGGTGGCCAGCCATCGCGTCATGGCAGTCTGCGGCGTCATCGCAGTCTGCAGCAGCGTGAGCGCCAGGCCGTCGAAGGCCCGCACCAGGGCCGTCACGACTTCGTCGTTCTTGCCCTGGCTGCTGGCGTCGGTGACCAGCAGGCCATTCTTCATGTCGATCCAGACCCAGACACTGCCCTTGCGCGGAAAAGCCTGTGGCAGCAGGGCGGCCAGCGCGTCTTCACGCAGTTCCCTGGTTTCCTTCTTGCCCGGTTTGCGTCCCGTGGTGGCCTCGATGTGGTCCGCAGCTTCCTGGGCCTTCTCGCGCACCACCGCAGTGGGCACGGCCTTGGTCTCGATCACCAGCTTGAGCATGCGCTGGCCCGCCACCGATTCGACCAAGGGGCCATGCTCCTCGCCGCGGGGTTCTGCCCAACCGACCGACTTGTCCTGCGAGGCGCCGCAGGGCACGAAACGCACCGCGTCGAGCGCGGCCTCCATCGACTCCAGCGTCGCGTCCCAGCCGGGCGCGATGCGGTAGACCGTCACATTCTTGAACACAGATTTCCTTCGAACAGTGGGCCCGCCAGCGTGTGGGCCTTGGGTTCGATGATAACGAGGCGGATCGCGCGGGCTGAAGGCGCTTCAGACCATGTCTGGTAGTCCGACCAGCCGATGTCCAGCAGCTTGGAGCGCGCTGCGGATCGCCTGCGCCGCCGCCACCGCGCTGGGCCCATCGCCGTGTACGCAAATGCTGTGGATGGTGGTAGGCAGCCGCTGGTCGTCGGCGGTGACGATACCGCCAGCATCGAGCATGCGCAGCACGTGCTGCACGCAGGCTTGCGCGTCGTGCAGCACGGCGCCAGGCTGGGAGCGCGGCGTGAGCTGGCCGTCGCTCTGGTAGGAGCGGTCGGCAAAGACTTCTCGTGCCACGCGCAGGCCGGCGGCCTCTCCCGCGCGCTCCAGTGCCGAGAGGGCAGGGGCCAGCAGGATCAGCTCGCGGTCCAGCGCCCTCACGGCGCGCGCCACGGTGGCGGCCATGGTGTCGTCGGCGCAGGCCATGTTGTTGAGCGCGCCGTGCGGCTTGACGTGCGTGACCCGGCCGCCTTCTGCCGCGGCCATGGCCTGCAGCGCACCCACCTGGTACAGGATGGTGGCTTCCAGTTCTTTGGGTGATAGCTGCATGCTGCGGCGGCCAAAGCCCTGCAAGTCTGGGAACGCCGGGTGCGCGCCCAGGCTCACGCCGTTGGCCACCGCCAGCCGCACCGTGTCGCGCATGACGACCGGATCGCCGGCGTGGAAGCCGCAGGCGATGTTGGCGCTGTTGATCACCTGCAGCAGCTCGGCGTCGCTGCCCATGGTCCAGGCGCCGAAGCTTTCGCCGAGATCGGCGTTGAGGTTGATGGTGTTCATGGTGTGTC
>JBIIQD010000559.1:0-2653 GCA_044342265.1 Hydrogenophaga sp.
GCGTTCAACGAGACCTTTCTGATGCTGGCGGCCATCTGCGCGCTGGCGCTGGTGGCCGCCTGGCGGGTGCGCGAAGAGCGCTGACGACCTCAGTGGGTGAAATGCTCGAACGGGCGGACCCGGCCGTGCACGAAGTGCAGCTTGCGAACCACCGCGTCCGACAGCACGAACGGATAAAAATCGGGCAGTCCCATGCTGCGCGAGAGCTCGTTGAGCACGCCTGTCAGCCGCGTCCAGGCGTTGAGCATGGCGATGAAGCCTTCTGCATCCCAAAGCGGGGCGCCCTGCAAAACCTCTGGGTCGTATTGACGCGCGTCGACATCGACCTGGTCTGGCGCGAGGCCAAAACTCACGGCAGTGTCCAGCGTGTCGCGCATGTGCAGGTAGTGGGCCCAGGTCTCGGCCCAGTCCTCCCAGGGATGGGCGTTGGCGTAGCTGGAGACATGGCGCTCACGCCAGGCCGACTCGGGTCCTTCGCGGTAGTACCGGTCCAACGCGACGCTGTAGTCTTCGCGCTCGTCACCGAACATTGCACGGAAGTCGCCAAGGCAGGCATCGTCCTGTACCAGCCGGCCCCAATAGTAATGACCGACCTCATGACGATAGTGGCCCAGCAGCGTCCGGTAGGGCTCGCGCAGCTCGCTGCGGATGCGCTCGCGATGGGCGTCATTGGCCTCCAGCAGGTTGAGCGTGACCACCCCCAGGGCGTGGCCGGTCACCACGGGCGCCTGGCCGGGCTGCGTGGCCAAGGTGTCGAACGCGAGCCCGCCATTGCAACCATCAGAAGAGAGGGGTTCGACGGGCAGGCCCAGTCCGATCAGTTGAGACACTAGGCGCCGACGCGCCAGCTCCACCTGACGCCACGGTTCATGGTTTTCGGACCGCCTGAGGTCGGGGATGGTTCGGTTGAGCCGGCAGGCAGCGCAGGAACGAGGACCATCCGAGGCGTCGGATGGGGCCAGCACCAGCCAGTTGCAGACGGCAGGCGAGTCCAGTTGCGCACAGCGCCGGTAGCGCCGACCCGGCACTGCCAGGGAGGCATCGGCAGGCAGCCACCGCCCCGATCCGACTTCAGGCTCGATCGCCAGCACCTGCCCCAGCCAAGGGTCGAAGCCCAGGGCGCGGCCGCACTGCAGGCAGGCGTTGTTGCGAAAGAAGACCTGAGCCCCGCAGACGCAGCGGTAGGCACGGGCGGTGCTGGGGTGGTGTGAATAGGCTGGCTGAAGGGGATGAGGCATGGAGGAGAGAGTGACAACAAACGCACGGATGTTCGCCGCAAAACTGGCGCAACACCCCGAAACGAACCCATTTCACGTCAATGGATGTGACAAGATCATGCCATGTGTCAGCTGCTCGCCCTCAACTGCGCCACCCCGACCGACGCGTCGTTCAGTTTCACTGGCTTCTGCCAGCGGGGCGGGGCCACCGACCACCACGCCGACGGCTGGGGCATTGCCTTCTTCGAAGGCCTCGGCCTGCGCCTGTTCATCGATCACGACAGCGCGGCCAGTTCGCGCATGGCAGAGTTCCTCAAAAGCTACCCGCTCAAGAGCAGGAACATCATCGCCCATGTGCGCAAAGCCACCATCGGTGAGGTCGCGCTGGAGAACGCCCACCCCTTCACGCGTGAGCTCTGGGGCCGACACTGGGTGTTCGCCCACAACGGCGACCTCAAGGACTACGAGCCGCGGCTGCACGCGCAGTTTCGCCCGGTGGGCACCACCGACAGCGAGCGCGCTTTCTGCTGGTTGATGCAGGAGCTGGCCAAGTCGCACGCCAGCCTCCCCAGCGTCAGCGAGCTGACGAACACGCTGCGCGAGCTGATCCCGCAGGTCACGGCCTTCGGCACAGCCAACTTCCTGCTGTCCAACGGCGAGGCGATGTGGGCGCACTGCAGCACCAAGCTGCATTACCTGGTGCGCCAGTACCCGTTCTCCAAGGCCACGCTGATGGACCATGACTGGACGGTCAACTTTGCTGAGGTCAACCAGCCCGGCGACCGCGCCGCGGTGATCGTGACCACACCACTGACCAGCGACGAGCAGTGGACGGCGTTCGAGCCGGGCGAACTGAAAGTGTTCGTCGAAGGTCTCGTGGTGGAAGCCAGGTAGGGACCTTGATCCCGTAACATGGCGCGTATCAGATTCCCCAAACGCCAGAACCACCCGCCCAAGAGGCCGCCCGCCATGACCCGTCCTTTCGCAGCTACTTCCGCTTCCCAAGCGGACGACGTCTCACGCCGAATCGGCGACGACTACCGCGTCAGCGCCGCCGATCATGCCGCGTACCACCAGCAGGGCTACATCCGCCTCGACAACGTCCTGACCGACGAAGAGGTCGCCGCCATCGAGCAGGTTTACGACCACTTCGCCAACGGCGAGATCCCTGGCATGGGCCGAGACCTGTGCGACATGAGCGGCACCTACCAGGACGCTTTCAAGGACTTCGCCTTGATCAACGCCATGTTGCCGCGTCACTACCTGCCGTCGCTGCAAGGCAACCTCTATGAACGCCTGAGTCAGTCGATTGCGCGCCAGCTGTACGGCGAGGACATGGAATACGACTACGACCAGTTCCTCAGCAAGAAGCCCGGCAAGGCGCGCGCCGCCTTTGCCATGCATCAGGACATGGGATATTGGCCGGTGAACACGCC
>JBIIQD010000047.1:0-10462 GCA_044342265.1 Hydrogenophaga sp.
CCTGCTGCCGGCAGGCCGAAGAACACGAAGAACAGTTGCACGATGAAGGGTGTGTTGCGGATGATTTCCACATAGCTGCCAGCCACCCAGCGCAGCCAGACCGGCCCGTGACTGCGCGACCAGGCGCAGGCCACGCCCAGGGCCACACCCAGCACGGCCGAGACCGCCGTCAGGCCCAGCGTCCAGGCCACGCCTTGCAGCAGCAGCGGCCACTGCGCCAGCACGGCCAGGAAGTCGAGTTCGATGCGCATGTGATCAGGTCCTTAACGATGCGGTCACACGATTCGCCGCCGGGCCGCCCCAAGGCGAATCAGCCCCCGGACCCGGCAAGGACCGGGGCCCTCCCCGTTCCTGGGGCAGCGACCCGCGCGGCGGCGGAGCGTGGGGGTGAGCGACCGCAGCGAAGGGCCGCCCCCGAGCAAGGTCAGCCCCCTCGGGGGGCAGCGACCCGCGCAGCGGCGGAGCGTGGGGGTGAGCGACCGCAGCGAAGGGCCGCCCCCGAGCAAGGTCAGCCCCCTCGGGGGGCAGCGACCCGCGCAGCGGCGGAGCGTGGGGGCTTGTTTCACTCTGGCAGCGTGCCTGCCGGACGACCCAGCCACTTCTTCGCCATCGTGTCGATGTCGCCCGACTTCTTGGCGGCGAGGATGATCTCGTTGACCTTGGTGCGCAGCGCGTCTTCGCCCTTGGCCACGCCGATGAAGTTCGGGCTGTCTTTGAGCAGCAGCTTGTATTCGGTGTTCAGCTGCGGGTTGCGCGCCATCATGTTGCCGGCCACCGAAGCGCCGGTGGCGATGGCCTGCACCTGGCCCGAGACGAAAGCCGAGACGGTGGCGTTGTTGTCTTCAAAGCGCTTGATGTCGGCCGAGGCCGGGGCGACTTTGCTCAGTTCCTGGTCTTCGATGGCGCCGCGCGTGACGCCGACCGACTTGCCCGCCAGATCGGCGAAGGATGTGACGGTCAGCGACTTGGCCGCGAACACCGCCTGGAAGAAGGGCGAGTAGGCGACGGTGAAGTCGATCACTTTCTCGCGCTCAGGGTTCTTGCCCAGCGTGGAGATCACCAGGTCGGCCTTCTGCGTCTGCAGGTAAGGGATGCGGTTGGCGCTGGTCACCGGCACCAGCTCGACCTTGGCGCCGAGCTTGCCTGCGATGTAGCGCGCCATGTCCACGTCCAGGCCCTGGGGCTGCAGGTCGGTGCCCACAAAGCCGTAGGGCGGGAAGTCGGTGGGTACTGCGATCTTGATGGCCTTGGCCTTCATCACGTTGTCGAGCGCGGCCTGCGCGTGGGCGGTGCCGGTGATCGCGGCCATGGCAAGGCTGGCAGACAGAACAAGCAGGTGGCGTTTGGTGGTCTTCATAGAACAGCTCCTAGGTAGGTGGGGGAGGGAGAGGAAAGGGATGATTCGTGTGAGCGCGAGACCGGAGACAGCGCTGCTCGCAACCCAGCCAGAGGGTCGGCTGCCACGCTGTCAAGTCGCAGCGCCTGCTGTACGTTGCCAATGTGCTGCGCCATCAGCGCTTCGGCGCGAGCGGTGTCGCCGACTTCAAGCGCCTTGACGATGTCGACGTGCTCCTGACAAGAGTGCGCCGCGTCGTGCGTGCTCTGGTAGAGCATCGCGATCAGCGTGGTGCGCGCGGTGAAGTCGCGCAACGTGTCGGCCAGCAACTGGTTGCCCAGGCATTCGGCCAGGCAGACATGGAAGTCGCCCAGAAGGTAGCTTCGTCGGCCCACATCGCTGCCCTTGAGCGCCTGTTTTTCGTCGCGGATGTGGCGCTTGAGTTTGTCCAGCTTGACCCTGTCCATGGGGCCCGCGCTGCGGATCAGCCCGGTTTCGATCACACGCCGCGCCTCGAAGGCCTCGCGTGCCTCGGCTTCGGAGGGTTCGACAACAAACCAGCCGCGGCGCGAGCTGACCGTGACGATGCCGCGTGCAGCCAGCTGCATCATGGCCTCGCGCACGAGTGTGCGGCTGCAGTCGAACAGCATCGACAGCGCCTGTTCGCCCAGGCGTGCGCCTGGCGCGAGCTTCTGCGCCAGGATGGCTTCAACAATGCGGTCGGCGATGTCGCTGGAGGTCATGGTGGGTCAGGGATGGCCCATCTCACTAGCCAGAACCGTGCCAGCTGGTTTACAGGTCTTGTATGCAAGATATGCGCATCAGACCGGTGCGCATCGATGCGCGAAGCCACTCATGCGTCCCAGACCGGGGCCCACTTGCACCAGCAAGGCGCGTACTTCAGGCAATATCGCCCCATGCCCTACACCACCTTCCACATCCCCGGCCTGCAAACGCAGGCCGACGCCGAGGCCGTCATGTTCGAGCTGCAGGACCTGCCCTGCGTCGCACAGGCCGACGTGAACCTGGCCCAGCAGATCGCCTGGGTCAGCCACACCACGATGATCGCGGCCGACGACATCGCCGCTGCGCTGGCCGAGGCCGGCTATGAAGCCACCGTGCAGGGCGCCGGATGATCTTGTATGAATTGCAAGGCGCACGCCGCAAGATCGTTTACGTCGGCCTTTACGAACTCATCGCCGTCGCCATTGCAAGCACCGGCCTGGCCATGGGATCGGGCTCCAGCCTGGAGCGCGCCAGCGTGATTGCGGTGGCGTCGTCGGTCATCGCCGTGGTCTGGAACCTGGTCTACAACAGCCTGTTCGAACGCTGGGAGGCGCGTCAAAGTGTGCGCGGCCGCAGCTTCGGGCGCCGCGCCGCCCACGCGATCGGCTTCGAGCTCGGGTTCCTGGTCATGCTGGTGCCGTTGTTCGCCTGGTGGTTCGACATCACTCTGTGGCACGCGCTGGTGCTGGACATCGGGCTAGCGCTGTTCTTCCTGCTCTACACCTTTGCCTTCAACTGGGCCTTCGACAGGATTTTCGGGTTACCGACATCGGCACAGCCGTTGCCGGAACAGGCGGGAGCCGACCCTCAAACCGTCGACGGACCCGCGCGGGACTCGAGCCGGTAGCCCAGGCCGCGCATGGTCTGGATCAGGGCTGTGGCGTGGCCTTCGTCGATCTTGCTGCGCAGGCGGCGGATATACACATCCACCACATTGGTCAGCGGGTCTTCGCTGTGGCCCCAGACACTGGCCAGGATGCGTTCGCGGCTGAACAGCCGCCCTGGCGCGCTCATCAGCAACTCCAGCAGCGCCAGTTCGCGCGCCGTCAGGTTCAGCGGCTGGCCGGCCCGGCTGGCCTTCATGCTTTCGCGGTCCAGGACCAGGTCGTCCACCTGCAGTCGCACGGCCCGTGCGGGCTGCAGCGGCCGCGCGCGGCGCACCAGTGCTTCCAGCCGCGCCAGCAATTCCTCGAACTCAAAGGGCTTGCACAGGTAGTCGTCGGCGCCCATGCGCAGACCGGCCACACGGTCCTCCAGTGTGCCCAGGGCGGTCAACATCAGGATGGGTATCGACACCCCCGCTGCGCGCAGCGTCTGGCAGATCTCCATCCCGTTCATGCCGGGCAGCATCAGGTCCAGCACCAACACCGTGGCGGGGTCGGCGGGCTGGGCTTGCCGCGCGGCCTCCTGCGCCAGCGCCAGTCCGTCGTGGCCATTGGCGGCGCGCTGAACCTGGTGGCCTTCGGCCCGCAGCCCGCGCAAGAGGAAATCGGCGATCCTCGGATCGTCCTCCACCAGCAGAATGTTCATGGGTTGGCGTGTTCGCTCAAGGACAGGGGCCAATCGCCCAGCACCGAATCGGGGTCGTTCCACAGCGGCAGCGTCAGCACCGCGCAAGTGCCCCCGTCGCCGGTCGCATTACAGGGGCTCAGCAGCTGCAGCGACCCGCCATGCGCCAGCGCCAGTGCCCGCGCGATCGGCAGGCCCAGGCCACTGCCGCTGGCGCGGTGGCGTCGTGCTGCAATGCCCCGAAAGTGTCGCTCAAACACCTGGGGCAATTCGGCAGACGGTATGCCAATGCCTTCGTCCATCACGCGAATCTCCACCGCATTGTCTTTCTGTTCCATCTGCCAGCGCACCTGACCTCCGGGCTGGGAATAACGTATGGCGTTGTCCAGCAACAGCATCAGCAACTGCGTCAAGCGCTGCGCGTCGCCAAACACCTTGGACCTTTCGGCGGGGGTGCCTTCGGACTTGAGGCTCACACCGTGCTCTGCAGCCAGCGCTGCTGCCTGGCTCAACGCATCCAGCAGAGCTTTGTGCAGCGCCACTGGCTGGCGCACCAGGCTGAAGGTTTCCATGTCGGTGCGCGCCATCGCCAGCAGGTCGTCGATCACCGTACCGAGCTGCCGTGAAACGTCGACGATGCGCCCGAGCGCCTCGCGGTATTCGGCCACGGGACGCTCGCGCCCGCGCAGCGTCACCTCTGCTTCGCCGCGAATGGCGGTGGTCGGGGTGCGCAGCTCATGGCTGATGTCTGCCAGCAACTGGCGCCGGCGCACATCGGTGCGGCGCAAGGACTCGTTGGCCTGGTGCAGGTCCATGGTTCGCTCGCGCACCGTGGCCTCCAGCAACTGGCGTTGTTGCGCTTCGCGGCGGCGGTGTTGCTCCAACTCCTCGGCCATGGCATTCATGCTGCTCGCCACTTCGGCAAACTCGTCGCCGCCTGAAGGGTCGATGCGGTGCTGCAGCTGTCCCTGCTGCAGCGCCTGCGCGCCCGCCGACAGGGCGTGCAACGGGCGGCGCAGGGCGCGGCCAAAGTAGGCGGTGGCCGCCAGCGCGCCCAGCGCCAGCACCAGCGCTGTGCCCATCCACCACGTTCGCATGCGCGCCAGCGAGGCGTCAGCGGCTGCTCGCTCCCGCTCCATGGCCGCTTTCTCGCGCTCAATGCTGGTCGCCACGATCTGCCGCAGGTCGCGCCCATCGGACTGCTCGAACACGGTCGACAGCGTGTCCCAGGCCTCGCGCGCCGACACCTCGGGAGCCAGCAACGGCGTTTGCCGGATCGCCAGGTTCAGCGACGCCACACTGCCTTCCAGCGCTTGCAGCGCGTCCCGCCGAGCCGCCTGCTCGTCCGTGGCCTCGGCCGCCAGGCCAGCGTCCGACGCCTGCTGAGTCAGATTGGCCAGTTCTCCCAGTGCGGCGCGCATGCGCTGCTCCAGGGCGTCGCGCTCGGCCAGATCACCCCCGGCACCGATCTGGTGCTCCGTGACCCATGAGCGCAGCCGCTGCTTGGTGGCCGACAGCTCCACGAAACGTTGCAGGATGTCGCTGGCGATACGCCCGCGCACCACCTGCCGTTCAGCCTCGCGCGCAGCAAACACGGCCGCAACGGCCTGCAGAACGACCGCTGCGGCCAATAACACCAGAACCAGACTGAGTCGCCGACGAAACATGCAGCCATTGTCAGGGCGCCGCAGCCTGGATAGGCGGGTTCATCTGCTGTTCATGTCGGCGTCAGACCCCGATCATGCGCCGTTCAACCCTGGTTCAAACAGTGCCCGTCCAATAACGACGTGCAGCCCGCTGCTGCGCGCCATCCAATCCATCCCTCAAGGAGTCAGTCTCATGAACGCACGCTTCCTCGTTCCCTTCGCCCTGGTCGTCGCCAGCAGCGCCGCTTCCGCCACTGTGGTCAACCAGGCCATCACCGAAGCCGAAGTGCTTGCCGCTCAAAAAGGCTGGTGCCAGGCGCTGGTGGACATCAGCTCTGCCAACGACAAAGGCGGCCAAAAGGCTGCGAAGGACCTGGCCGAAAAGGTCATCGACGCCGCTTATGGTTACCAGATGGGCGCCGTGCTCTTCAAGCCCACACTGACGGTGGCTCCTCAGACCTTCCGCACCACCCGCGCCGGCGCGCTGGCTTACTTTGTGGGCGGTGACAGCAACTTCCCCAAGGACACCGGCTTTGCCCTCAAGGGCTGGACCAAGTGCGAGTCCAAGAACGCCGCCGTGTTCATTGCCGGCGACTCTGCCTCCACCATGGGCAATGTCATGATCACCGGCAAAGACGGCAAGATCACCACCGTCGACAAGACTTGGAAGTACGTCAAAGACGACGCGGGCAAGCTGCGCATCGTGCTGCACCACTCCTCGCTGCCGTACAGCGGCACCTGATCGATCAGGCTTTCTGACTGAGGCCCGCGGCAGCGGGCTAACCTGGCGCGCTGCCTCTCAGTGAGGTGACGCGCTTTTTTTTCGGGTCATTTGCTCAATCTGAGCAGCATCTGGCCATGACCGCGTGATGGCCTCAGCGCTGCCACAGCAGCGTGCCCGGCTTGAACTGGCTCCAGGCGAACCAGAACGACTGCTGAGCCGTCAGCTCCTGGCCGGCGGCAAAAGCACGCAGCCCGCCGGCTTCGTTGCGCACCTCCACCCCGCCCAGCCGCACCGTTTCGCCGGCCGCCAGCGCCAGCACCACCGCCGCGCGCGGAAACGCCAGCGCCTGGCCCTGGGGTCCGGTCAGGCCCAGCACCACCTCATGCACCGGCAGCCGCGGGTCCACATCACCCACCGGGAAAATCGGGCCCTGTGCATCGCGCCCGCGCAGCGGGTCGAGCGGGTAGCTGCGGCCGATGCCACCGTCCCGTGCCAGCAGCGTGGTCTTGGGGTGGGCGGCGCGCCAGACGCCCCAGGTCGTCACCACCACCGTCGTCTGTTCCAGCGTCACACCGGCCTTGCGCATCGGGCCCGACAGCGCCTGGCCGGTGAAGGTGTCGATGACCGACCCGCTGCGCTGGTCATACATGAGCTTGTTGGAGCGCGACAGCAGCCCCGAGGTGCGCAGCAGCGGCGCAAAGCCCGGCACCCGGTCGGTGAAGTAGGCCTGGGCCGACAGGCACAGGGTGCAGTACGGAATGCCCAGCTGCCGCCCGCCCAGCGTGTCGTTCACCATCTCGTGAATCTCCATCATGTGCTTGGGGTAGGCCCGGGCCTGGCCGTTGACCACCACGCCGAACACGACGGCGTCCGCCGGGTACCAACCCCCTTCGCTCGCGGGCGTCACCTTGGGCTGGTCCAGCGCCGGGATACAGCCGCGCGGGCACGGCTGCCCGGCGGTGGCGTCGGGCCGGTCGTCGATGTACACCCCGCCCCAGCCCACGTGCCGCCAGTCCACGGTCGATTCCGCGTCGGCAAACAGGGGCGCCCAGCGCGGTTCGATCTGCAGATACAGGTCGCGCTTCATGGCTTGATAGCCGGGTGGCGCGGGCAGGTTCCAGGCCAGCAGCCGGTCGCCCATGGCCGTGTGGGCGTTGGGCGGCAGCGCGGCTCCGGTCAGCTGTTCAAACGCGCGCACCACCTCCAGCTGGCGCCCGCTGCCCGCAAAACGCAATACGTCAAACAGATACCAGGCCATGCGGGCATCGCCCGAAGCGCCCAGTGCCTTTACGGCCGCCTGCGGAAAGCGGTAGTCCTTCCAATCGTTCGCCGCCAACACCAGCGCCCGCTTCACTGCGGGCGACAGCGGCCCTTGGGTCACGGTGGGCGCGGCGGGGAACGGCTGTCGGTCTTTGTCGAGCAAGGCTCCTGTCGGCCTGGTTTGCCCGGTGGCCGGGAGATGCACCAGTGCGGTGCAAACCAGCAGCACGGCTCCGGTCAGCCACTGTCGCCAGGGCCTGCACCGCGAGTTGCCGCCCAGGTCGTGACCTGCGTTGGGTGTGTTGATGGTGTGGAACATGACAGCCTACCGACCGGCCGTGAAAAGTGACCGCTCACAACTTGGTCGCACGACAGCGTCAAGTCTTACCTGGACGCGTGGCGCAGCGACCGACAGAAACCCTTGACAGCCGAAGCCTGCGGGAACAGACTTTGCTGCACTGCAACATGGAACGATCATGATCCACGATTCATGGGACCTGGAAGACCTGCTGGCCGACCTCCTTCACGCTCGAAAATCCGGAGACCTGGGTCGGCTGGTCTTTGTGGCGTACTGCGACGTGCGGCGATGGGCTCGCGACAGTGGGCGTCATGTGCTGGCTGAACAAGCCGCACGCCTGATCACCGAAAGCCCGCACCAGAGCCGAGAAGCCTTCTTGGTGCAGATCGACACGCTGATCCTTGAGCTGGAGGCGGTGCAGCGGACCGCGCGCGCCCATGACCAGAACCGCACCGGCGAGTCGGGCCATCCAGCGCCAAAGGCTTTGCGAACCTGGCAAGCCGCTGGGTAAACCTCAGGCCGATGCAGCCATCTTTGCCAACGCTTCTTCACGTTGCCCCGTTGGCAAAAACGAGTGTTGCCCAGCCTGTCTTGCCATCGCCCTCAAGTCTTCTGGCGTCAGTGAAGTGTGGCGCAGGAGCTGAGCCGCTTCCTGGCTGTGGCTGATGCAGCTGATCAACCGGTTGTCGGTGTGGTAGCTCAGCGAAACCCCGGCGCGCCACAGCTCGGTGATAGGGTGGCTGACAAGGGATCGCGCGGCGCCGGTGTGCACATTGCTGGAGGGGCAGACCTCCAGGTGCAGCCCCAGGGCAATCGCTTCGTCCACGAGGTGGCGCCGCTCGGGGTCGAGCAGCGCGTCCACGAGGTGGACGCCGTGGCCGATGCGCGTGGCGCCCAGGCGCGCGGCCTCCAGCACCCGCTCCGCCCCATCGGCCTCTCCCGCGTGCAGGGTGATGCCCATGCCGGCGTCGCGCACCAGCGCCAGTGCCTGGGCGTGCTCGCTGGGGGGGTGCCCCTTTTCGGCCCCCGCCAGGTCGAAGCCGACCACGCCCTGGCCTTGGTAGCGCAGGGCCAGCCGCGCCGCGCGCAGTGTTTCCGACGGCGGCAGGTGGCGCATGGCGCAGACGATCAGGCCTGAGCGCCGGTTCAAGGGCAGCGCCGGGCTGTCGGCCAGCCCCTGCAACAGCGCTTCCACGGCGGCCTCGCCGCTGATGCCATGGGCTTCAAACAACAGCGGCGCGATGCGGAACTCGGCCAGCACGGCGCCATCTGCCGCAGCGTCTTCGGCCGCTTCGAAGGCCACACGGCGCATCGCCCGGGTGCTGGCCATGGCCGCCACAGTGAGGGCAAAACCCTCCAGGTACTTCTCCAGGCTGCCGGCGTGCGCGTTGTCGTCGAACCAGCGTGCCATCGCCTCCTCGCCGTTGGCCGGGGCGTGCAGGCCGCGGTCGCGCAGCAGCTCGCACAGGGTCGACACGCGCAGCCCACCGTCCAGGTGTTCGTGCAGCAGGACCTTGGGCAAGGCGAGGGCTGTGGCCTCCAAGGTGGCGTCGCGCGGATCCATGGCTCCATCGTAAGGCCTCAGCCAGATGCGCCTACCAAGGGCGAGTCCGAATAGGTGTCAGGCGCAAGTCTTGCTATTCTCCCGCACCCTCACAGCGATCTTGCTGGGCAACCCACCGGAGACCTCCACCATGCCGTTCATCCGTTCTTTCGTTTCCGCCCTCTCGAAACCCCTTTCCCCGACGCTGCTGGTCGCCAGCCTGGCCCTGGCCGCCGCCGGCGTGGCCCGCGCCGAACCCGCGGTCATCTTTGACATGGGTGGCAAGTTCGACAAGAGCTTCAACCAGGCCGGCTTCAACGGCGCAGAACGCTGGAAGAAGGAGAGCGGCAAGGCCTACCTGGAGTTTGAAATCTCCAACCCGGCGCAGCGGGAGCAGGCCATGCGCCGCATGGCCGAGCGCGGTGCCGACCCGATCGTGGGCATCGGCTTCAGCCAGGGCGGCGCCGTCGAGAAAACGGCCAAGGAGTTTCCCAAGCTCAAATTCGCCATCATCGACAGCGTGGTCAACCTGCCGAACGTGCAGAGCATCGTGTTCAGCGAACACGAAGGCAGTTTCCTGGTCGGCATGATGGCCGCCATGGCCAGCAAAAGTGGCAAGGTGGGCTTCGTCGGCGGCATGGACATTCCGCTGATCCGCAAGTTCCAGTGCGGTTTCGAGCAGGGCGCCAAGTTCGCCAACCCCAAGGTCCAGTTCACCGGCAACATGACCGGCACCACCCCCGCCGCCTGGAACGACCCGGCGCGCGGCGCTGAACTGGCCAAGGCGCAGTTCGCCAGTGGCGTGGACGTGGTGTTTGCCGCTGCGGGCGGTACGGGCAGCGGGGTTTACCAGGCCGCCAAAGACGGTGGCAAGCTGGCCATCGGTGTGGACAGCAACCAGAACCACCTGCACCCCGGCACCATGCTCACCAGCATGGTCAAGCGGGTGGACGTGGCGGTGTACAACGCGTTCAAAGGCATCACCCCGGGCGTGACCGTGCTGGGTCTCAAGGAAGGCGGCGTGGACTACGCCATGGACGAGCACAACGCCAAGCTGGTGAGCGCCGACATGAAAACAAAGGTGGACGCCGCCAAGGCCGACATCATCAGCGGCAAGATCAAAGTGGTCGACTACATGACCGCCAACAAGTGCCTGTGAGGTATTGACCCCTGTCCGCAACGCCGATGCGCACATGACCGCAGCGCCGGCCGTGGCCATGCGCCACATTGAAAAGCGCTTCGGCGCGGTGCACGCCAACCGCGACGTGGCGCTGACCGTGGCGGCCGGCACGGTGCACGGCATCGTGGGCGAAAACGGGGCCGGCAAGAGCACGCTGATGTCCATCCTGTACGGCTTCTA
>JBIIQD010000562.1:0-2645 GCA_044342265.1 Hydrogenophaga sp.
TCGGCGCCGTACTGGCCGAGGATGTCATGGGGGACTGGGCCGCCTGCTGCATGAGCTTGTCCAGCGGCAGGTACAACAGGTTGGAGCCAGCCTTGCTGTCCACCATGACCTTGGTCACGTTCGAATAGATGCCCGACATGGCGTCCAGGTACATGCGGTCGCGTGTGACCTGAGGCGCCTTCTGGTACTCGGCCAACACCGATCGGAAACGTTGGGCATCACCATCGGCCTGACCGACAATGCGCGCGCGGTAGCCCTCGGCTTCGGCTGACAGTCGGGACGCCGCACCTCGGGCGCGGGGCACCACATCATTCGCGTAAGCCTGGGCCTCATTCTTGGCGCGATCGCGCTCCTGGCTGGCCTTGAGCACATCGTCGAAGGCCGCCTGCACCTGCTCCGGCGGCCGCACGTGGGTCAGGTTCACGCCTTCGATCACCACGCCGACCTTGTAACGGTCCAGGATGGTCTGCATCAGCGTGCGCACCCTGGACGCAATCTGGTCACGCTCCTCGACCAGTGCGGCATCCATTTTCATCTTGCCCACGACCTCGCGAACTGCCGTCTCGGCGGCCTTGATCACGGCCGCTTCGGGATCGCGGCTCTCGAACAGATAAGCCCGAGCGTCACTGAGGCGGAACTGCACCACAAACTTGATGTCGACGATGTTCTCGTCGGCGGTCAGCATCGAGGACTCACGAAGCCCGGTCGCCGGCACCACGGCATCCCGCCCCACATCGACAGACCTCAACTGGGTCACCGCCACAGTTTCATGTCGCTCAATCGGGTACGGCAGGCGCCAACGGAAACCCGCGCCAACCGTCTGACTGTACTTGCCGAAGCGGGTGATCACCGACTGCTGACCTTCTTGCACGATGAAGAAACCTGTGCCCAGCCAAATGAGCAGGGCCACAATGCCGATCAGTCCAGCGCCAATGCCTGCCGACTTCGGACTTGGATTGAAGCTGGGCGGGCCACCGCCGCCACTGCGTTTGCCGCCACCGCCTTTGCCGCCGAGCAGTCCACCCAGTTTGCGGTTGAAGTCACGCCAGAGTTCATCCAGGTCCGGCGGGCCCTGGTTTGAGCCCTGGGGGCGCTGTCCACGGGGACGAGCATCGTCCGATTCGCCCGGCTTGGGATCGCCTTCTGCAGGCTCATCGCCGCGGCCCCATCGCGGGTCGTTCAGGTTGAAGACGCCCAGCAGGCGCGCTCGCCATCCCGACGGCACTCCGGCCACTGGGTCACCCGACGGGGATTGCGTTTTCACATCCATGGATTCACTGCTCATTTTCGAATCAAAACCCTATTGTGCCCAATCAGGCAGGCGTCTCGTCCATGTTGGTGCCATCGCCCTCAATACAACCCCTGACATTTTGCGAAGGCGCCCGGGACAAAACCGTGGACGCGAGCAGCGCTCGAAGGTCACCAAGGCCATCGCCTGTGAGTGCACTGACAAAGATTCGAGGCACGGCCCGTCCCTCAAGTTCCATCACATCTTGCCGCAACCGAGGCGCGATCGCAGGATCTACGGCATCGAGCTTGTTGAACACCAGCACCTGCGGTACCTGATCGGCACCAATGTCTTGCAACACGCGCTGGACCGAGGCGATCTGCTCAAGGTGCGACGCGTTGGAGGCATCGACGACATGCAGCAGCAGGTCGGCATCTGCCGCTTCCTGCAACGTGGCGGCAAAGGCATCCACCAGACCGTGCGGCAGGTCGCGGATAAAGCCTACCGTGTCAGACAGGGAGACCGATCGAGCGGCCTCCCCGAGATACAGCTGGCGTGTGGTGGTGTCCAACGTCGCAAACAGTTGGTCGGCTGCGTAAGCGCGCGCTTTGACCAGGCCGTTAAAGATGGAGGACTTGCCAGCGTTGGTGTATCCCACCAGCGACATCGTGAACGCGTCACGCCGCTCACGTTGGCGGCGCTGGGTGGTGCGCTGCTTTTTGACCTTTTCCAAACGCTCCTTGGTGCGCTTGAAGGCGTCATTGATCATGCGCCGATCCAGCTCGATCTGGGTTTCGCCAGGACCGCCGCGCATGCCAATACCGCCGCTTTGGCGCTCAAGATGGGTCCAGCGCCTGACCAGTCGGGTGGACAGATACTGCAAGCGAGCCAGCTCTACTTGCAGCTTGCCCTCGTGGCTGCGAGCGCGCTGCGCAAAGATCTGAAGAATCAGCAAGGTGCGGTCGTTCACCGGAAGACCCAGCGCCCTTTCAAGGTTGCGCTGTTGCGCAGGGCTCAGTGACTGGTCAAAAAGGACCTCGCTCGCCCCGCTGGCCTGGGCCAACAGTTTTATCTCCTCGACCTTGCCGGAACCGACAAACAGCGCGGGATCAGGTGCCTTGCGCTTGCAAGTCACCCTTTCAGCGACCCAAAAGCCCGCTGTCTGCGCCAACAAGCCGAGTTCTTCGAGCGGCTGGTCAAAGTGGGGAAGACCGAAGTCCACTCCCACAAGAACCACCGACGGAGGTGCCAGCGCGGTCGCAGCAGAGAGGTTCAAGACCCGGGAGTTTCGTCCGCACCGACGGCGGAAAACTGCACCGGACGGCCCGGGACAATGGTGGAAATCGCGTGCTTATACACCATCTGTGTCACGGTGTTGCGCAGCAGCACGACATATTGGTCAAACGATTCGATCTGA
>JBIIQD010000561.1:0-2645 GCA_044342265.1 Hydrogenophaga sp.
ACCGTGCAGGCGCAAGCGGGCGATGCTCTGCGTATCTGCCGCTCTCAGCGCATCCAGCACCGGTTGTCGAGTGATCAACTCCAAGGCTTCCTTCAGCGCGGCTGACCAAGCAGACTGGACTTCTGGCGCCACCATGTGGTGTTCCAGCAGCCAGTCACGCGGCTCGTGGGCAAACGTGGCCACGTCCAGCACCGGCCGGACTTCGAAGGGGTGTTCGGCGCCCACGCTGTGAATCCGGGCCAGAAAGCGGCCGATCCACTCAAGCACCTCACCATCGTCCAGTTCGGGGCGCCGTCCTCCGCGCCGCGGGCTGACGCTGAACAGGAAGTCGCCATGTTGGTGGAGGGTCTCGCCCCCGATGGCCAGCGGCGCCACCACCGGCACCTCGGTAGTGGACAACTCGGCGGCAAAGGCGTGCTCTTCCAGGACCTGCGCCTCGCTCCAGCGACCTGGCCGGTAGAACTTGAGCACCACCTGAGCGTGGCCTTCATGCGGGGTGTCCAGCGCCGCCTGGTAGACGCGGTTCTCGTAGCTGCTGAGCGCCGCCAAGCGACCGTCGCCCCACAAACCCAGGCTGGCCAGCGCGTCTTGCACCACGTCGGGCGTGAGGGCGGTGTAAGGATGGCGGGAAGGGGTCGCGTCAGACGCATCGGGCAGGTTCATGCAGGCATTGTCGCTGTCATTGCGTGCCAGAATCGCAGCTGTTCGTTTGCCTGTACGTGCGACCCCACCGCCCAAAGCCGCCCTTGAAAACCCCCAGAACCCTCCAGGAGCAACTGCCCGAGTTGCGCGAAGGCCAGTCGGTCGAGCTGCTCCAGGAGCTGCATATCCTCACCCGCGAGGGCAAGCTCAACCAGGACACGCGCCGCAAGCTCAAGCAGGTCTACCACCTGGTGCAGTTCATTGAGCCCCTGCTGGCCGAGGTGCTGAGGGACCTGGGCAATGTCACGCTGGCCGACCACGGCGCTGGCAAGTCCTACCTCGGCTTCATCCTGTACGACCTGTTTTTCAAGTCGAAGTCGGTCGGTTCCGTGCACGGCGTGGAGACGCGTGCTGAACTGGTTGAAAAATCGAGGGCATTGGCGTCACGGCTGGGGTTTGACCGCATGGGCTTTCTCGCCACCACGGTGCAGCAGGCGCTGGACCACCCCGACTTGCCGCCGCAGATCGACGTGGTGACGGCGCTGCATGCCTGCGACACGGCGACCGACGACGCGATCGCGTTCGGGCTGGCGCGCCAGGCACGCTTCATGGTGCTGGTGCCCTGCTGCCAGGCCGAGGTGGCTTCGGTGATGCGCCAGCACAAAGCGCTGTCGCTCTCGCGCACGCCGCTGGCCGAGCTGTGGCGTCACCCGCTGCACACGCGTGAATTCGGCAGCCAGATCACCAATGTGCTGCGCTGCCTGCAGCTCGAAGCCCATGGCTACCAGGTCACGGTGACCGAACTGGTGGGCTGGGAGCACTCGATGAAAAATGAGCTGATCCTGGCGCGGCGCCAGGAGGGTGGTCGGGGCCAGCGAGAGCGTGCCCGCGAGCGCCTGGCACAGATCCTCGACGAGCTGGGCCTGCGATCCCTCAAGGAACGGTTCGCAGCCTGAACGCCGTCGGCAGACTCGCTTGTCTTACTTGGTGACCGGTTTGGCGCCCGCAGCGGCGGGCTTGGCCTTGGGCCCGGCTGGTGCGACTGTCTCGGTGGTGGCCGCTTTCAGGCGTTCTCCCACCGCCTTCTCCAACGCTTGAACGCGGGGCTCGACAGAGGCCCGTGTGTCTGCAACCAGCTTGGCCTGCAGCGCCTGCTGCATTTCGCCGCTGAGCTGTTGGTATTTGCCGTAGGCAGGCGATTCCAGCAGCGTCACGATCTGGCGCAGCTCTTCCTCGCTGAGCTTGGCCTCCAGCACCGCTCCGATCGTCGAAGGGGCCAGTTGCTGGGCGCTCCTGCGCACCTGGGGCACGGTGTCCTTGAGGTACTTCTGCACTTCAGCCTGAATCTCTTTGGCCACGGCGTCCTGGCGTTCCTTGGGTACCCGGGCGGCAATCACCTCGGCGGCTTGTCCGCCGAGCACCACAGCCGGTTCTTCCGTCATGGCGGTCGCCAAGCGGTCAATTCCGCCCTGCTGCAACTTGAGCACGCGGGCAATCAGCTCTTTCTTGGCGGGAGTTGACGCAGCTGCGGCGCTGGCCGGTGCCGCCGCAGCTGCGGCGGGTGCAGCGGCAGGTGTGGAGGGCGCCGCCGGGGCGGCATTGGTGACCTGTGCGAGCGCCCCAGTGCTGACCAGCAACAGGGCGAGGGCGGAGGCGAGGGGGTTGGGCTGTCGGAAGTTCATGCGGCATGGTAACTCCGGTGTGTGAAGCGCTTGTAACCCTGGCCACGTCCCTGGCAATCCGCCCAGCTACCATGGCGCGATGCGTGACTTCGTGTCCTTGGTTCGTCGCATTGCGTCGCTGTGCACCCTGGTTTGTGCCACGGTGCTGTCCGGGTGTGCGGCTGTGACCGTGCTTCCGCCTCGGGATGAAGCGACCGATTGCGAACGCTGGCTGGAGCGACTTGACGAGCAGGTCGATGCCTATGCGGTGCGCGATGGCGGCGCCGCACGGCTGCGAGGCTGGCGCTTCCTGCGCGTGGACCGGCTGCAATCGTCATACCG
>JBIIQD010000563.1:0-2644 GCA_044342265.1 Hydrogenophaga sp.
CTGTACTTGCCGGGGTTCTTCTTGAGTTCAGCGAGAAAGCCCTTGTAATCTTTGGCAGGGAAGCTGGGGTGAACCGCGATCACGTTGGGCGTCGCGGCAATGTTGATGATGGGTGTGAAGTCGGTGAGCGTGTTGTATGGGATCTTGGCATTGATCGCGGGGTTGGCGGCGGTGGTCGACACCGTGGCCATGCCGATCACGTATCCGTCAGGCGCCGTGCGCGCCAGCTCGGTCGCACCAATCACGCCCCCGCCACCAGCCTTGTTCTCCACCACCACGCTCTGTCCCAACGCCTTGCCCAGCGGCTCGGACATGACGCGCGCAATGATGTCGGTCGTCCCGCCAGGGGCAAACGGCACTTGAAGCCGAACCACCTTGTTGGGATAGGCCTGAGCCCAGACCGAGGCTGAGAAACCCACCGAGACCGAAACCAGACCAAGGGCAAACAGCTGACGGCGTGCAAACATGGCAATCACTCCTGATGGTCAAACAACAAAACAATAGCAACAGGCATATTACCCGCGCTCGGTAGGAGGACTGTAGAGATCCACCGGCGACTTGACCATGGGGAGACTACATAAGTACAAACCCCCGGAAGGGCGCCGGGGCAAAGGCTATGCTCTTCCGGTGAACTTTGCCCAACTGCTGTTTCCTGATTTTTCGCTCATCCTCTGCGGCTATCTCGTGTGCCGCTTCACGGCGCTGAACCGTTCGGTGTGGGAGCCGCTGGAAAACCTGGTGTACTTTTTTCTGTTTCCCGTGCTGCTCTTCCACTCGATCGTGAAGAGCCCGCTGGACCTGGACGCCGCGTCCAGCCTGATGGCGGCGGGGCTGACACTGGGGGTGTGTGGCATTGCCCTGTCCTATTCGCTGCCGTACTGGCCCTGGCTGGGGCGGCGACTGGACATTCGGCTGCATGCCGCCAGCGCCCAGGTCGGCTTTCGCTTCAACTCCTTCATCGCACTGGCGCTGGCCGACAAACTGGCTGGCCCTCAAGGGCTGTTGATGATCGCGGTGCTGATCGGCTGTTGTGTGCCGCTGTTCAACGTGGGCGCGGTGTGGCCGATGGCCCGGCACGCGAATCGAAGTGTTGCCGGTGAACTGTTGCGCAATCCCCTGATCCTGGCCACGATCAGCGGTCTGATCGCCAACGTGCTGGGGTTTTCGGTGCCCTCCTGGCTGGAGCCCACCGTGAACCGCATCGGTCAAGCATCGCTGGCACTGGGCCTGATGGCGGCGGGCGCGGGCCTGCAGCTGGGAAGCCTGTCTCAAGCCAAGGCGCTGGGCACCACGGTGCTGGCGGTGAAACACCTGGGCATGCCTCTCATGGCTTTTGGGCTGGCACGCCTGTTCCTTCTTGACCCGACGCAAACCAAGGTCTTGCTGATGTTCTCGGCGGTACCGACTGCTTCAAGCTGTTACGTGCTGGCCGCGCGCATGGGCTACAACGGACCGTATGTGGCCGGTCTGGTGACCCTTTCTACCCTGGCCGGCATGCTCAGCCTGCCGTTCGCGCTAGGCGTTCTGCTGTGACTGGACCAGCGGCCGCCGCAGGTGTTGCATCGGGACCCTATGGCAAAATTGAAAGGTTATACATCGCGCGCACTAAGGGCTTTTCATGAAAATTGCGGTTGCTGGCACCGGCTATGTCGGATTGTCCAACGCTGTGCTGCTGTCTCAGCACCACGAGGTCGTCGCGCTGGACATCATTGCGGAAAAAGTAGCGCTCATCAATGCGCGCAAAAGCCCAATCGTCGACGAGGAAATCGAAGACTTCCTGGCGAATCAGCCGCTGAATCTGCGAGCGACGCTGGACAAACAGGACGCCTATGAAGGCGCCAGCTTCGTCATCATCGCCACGCCCACCGATTACGACCCCGAAACCAACTACTTCAACACCCGTTCGGTTGAATCGGTCATCCATGACGTGATGCGTATCAATCCAGAGGCGGTGATGGTGATCAAGTCTACGGTGCCGGTCGGCTTCACCGCCAAGGTCCGAAAGGACACCGGCTGCCAGAACCTGTTGTTTTCGCCTGAGTTCCTGCGCGAAGGCAAGGCACTGCAGGACAACCTGCATCCCTCGCGCATCATCGTCGGCGAGCTGTCCGAGCGGGCCCAGGTGTTCGCCGAACTGCTCAAGCAAGGCGCGCGCAAGCAGGACATCCCGACCCTGTTCGTTGATGCCACCGAGGCCGAGGCGATCAAACTGTTCTCCAACACCTACCTGGCGATGCGGGTGGCGTTCTTCAACGAGCTCGACACCTACGCCGCCTCGCACCTGTTAAATCCGCGCCAGATCATCGAGGGGGTGGGCCTGGATCCTCGGATTGGCAATCATTACAACAACCCGTCTTTCGGCTACGGTGGCTACTGCCTGCCCAAGGACACCAAGCAGATGCTCGCCAACTACCAGGACGTGCCGCAGAACCTGATCCAGGCCATCGTTCAGTCCAACTCGACGCGCAAGGACTTCATCGCCGAAGACATCTTGCGCCAGGGCGCACGCACGGTGGGCTTTTACCGCCTGATCATGAAGACCGGCTCGGACAACATCCGCCTGTCCAGCATCCAGGGTGTGCTCAAGCGGATCAAGGCCAAGGGCGTGAAGACTGTGATCTACGAGCCGCTGATTGCCGACGAC
>JBIIQD010000564.1:0-2640 GCA_044342265.1 Hydrogenophaga sp.
TGTCGGTTTCGAAAAACATGGCTTCCTTGGCCTTGGTGTAGTCGTCCCACTTGTCCAGCGAAGCCAGGTCGATCGGGCTGAGCTTCCACTGCTTGAGTGGGTGCGCCTTGCGCTCCTTGAAGCGGCGGCGCTGCTCTTCGCGACTCACCGAGAACCAGAATTTGATCAGGTGGACGCCGCTGCGCACCAGTTGGCGTTCGAACTGCGGTGTCTGGCGCATGAACTCCTGGTATTCCTCTTCGGTGCAGAAGCCCATGACTTTTTCCACCCCCGCGCGGTTGTACCAGCTGCGGTCGAACAGCACGATTTCACCGGCCGTGGGCAGGTGCTGCACATAGCGCTGGAAATACCACTGCCCACGCTCCACCTCGCTGGGCTTTTCCAGTGCCACCACCCGCGCACCGCGAGGATTCAGGTGTTCCATCATGCGTTTGATGGTACCGCCTTTGCCAGCGGCGTCGCGCCCCTCGAACAGGATCACGATGCGCTGTCCGGTCTCTTTGGCCCAGGCTTGTAGCTTGAGCAGCTCCACCTGCAACAGGTATTTCTGCGCTTCGTAGACCTTGCGCGAGAGCAGGTTCTTGTAGGGGTAGGCGCCGCTGCGCCAGTCTTTGTTGAGCTGCTCGTTCGGGTCCACCTCATCGGCAACGCCGGTCCGTTTTGAGGCCTTGGCTTCGCCACGCAAGAGCTGGCGAATCGCCTTCGCGTCGTCAGGTGATGCCCCCTCAAGGATGGCGCGCAGCGACTCGGCCTTCTCGGTCTGGCTGTTCTCGGGTCGTGACAGGATGTCGCGCACCGCGGCCAGTTGCCCAGCTTGGCGCGCCGAGACGGTCTGTGTCACGGTTTTTTTCCGGATCGTCTGCGGCTGGGTGCTGCCGGTCGTGTCGCCCAGCGCCACGCGGCGAGGGCGTTCCGCAGGCTTGCGCGAAGCATTGGACTTGCGGGTGGCCGATTTTCCGCCTGCAACGGCGCTGGCGGTGGATGCGTTCGGGCTGCGGGCGCTGCGTTCTGTCATGCTGTCTTCACCTGTTTGACACGTCACTGCCCAGTATGGACAGATGCAGCCTGGTGGGTTTGACTTTTGTCAAACCGCACTCAGCACCAGGGACTTCAAGGGAGTTTCTTCACCAGCACCTGGCTTTTCCGGTCCCAGTTGTATTTGCGTTTACGGGCCTCGGGCAACCAGTCGGCGCCGACCTGGACGAAGCCGCGCTTGATGAACCAGTGCATAGTGCGGGTGGTGAGCACGAAGATGCTCTGCAGGCCCTGGGCCTTGGCGCGCGCTTCGATGCGTTTGAGCAGTCGTTCACCGTCCCCCTGGCTCTGGGTGTCGGGCGACACGGTGAGCGCCGCCATTTCACCGGTGCGTTCTTCGGGGTAGGGGTAGAGCGCGGCGCAACCGAAGATCACGCCGTCGTGTTCGATGATGGTGTAGTTGCCGGCGTCGCGTTCGATCTCGGTGCGGTCGCGCTTGACCAGGGTGCCGTCCTTCTCGAACGGTTCGATCAGGGCCACGATGCCGCTCACATCGTCCATGGTGGCTTCGCGCACGCTCTCCAGTTTTTCGTCCACCACCATGGTGCCGATGCCATCGTGGGTGTAGATCTCCAGCAGCAGGGCGCCATCCACCGCGAACGGCAGGATGTGGCTGCGTTCCACGCCCGCTTCGCAGGCGCGGATGCAGTGTTGCAAGTAAAACGCGGTGTCGGTGGGTTGGGCGGCCTGGGGCAGGTCGGCCAGCATTTTTTTGGCGGCATCGAGCGGCAGTTCGGTGTCGATCTCGCTGTCCGGATCGTTGGCTTCCAGCCGGATACCGGGCACCTCGGTCAGGAACATCAGCTTGTCGGCCTGCAGCGCCACCGCTACCGAGGTCGCCACGTCTTCCATGGTGAGGTTGAAGGCTTCGCCCGTGGGCGAGAAGCCGAACGGTGACAGCAGCACCATGGCACCCATGTCCAGCGTGCGCTGGATGCCTTCGGTGTCCACCTTGCGCACCAGGCCCGAGTGCAGGAAGTCCACGCCATCGATCAGGCCCACAGGGCGCGCGGTGATGAAGTTGCCCGAGATCACGCGCACGGTGGCGCCGGCCATGGGCGTGTTGGGCAGGCCCTGGCTGAAGGCGGCTTCGATCTCGTAACGCAGCTGGCCGGCGGCCTCCTGCGCGCAGTCCAGCGCCACCGAATCGGTGATGCGCATGCCGTGCGAGTACTTCGCCTCGTGGCCCTTCAGGCGCAGTTGTTCGTTGACCTGCGGGCGAAAGCCGTGCACCAGCACCACCTGCACGCCCATGCTCTGGATCAGCGCCAGGTCCTGGGCGATCAGCGGCAGCTTGCCCGCCGCGATCGCTTCGCCCGCCACCCCCACCACCACCGTGCTGCCGCGCAGCTTGTGGATGTAGGGCGCGACCGAGCGGAACCAGGGGACAAAGGTGAAGTTGAAGACGGTGGACATGTTGCGTTGGGGCGGGCGGTCGGGAAGCAGGGCGCGGGATAATCGCAAGTTGCCCGATTTTGACTGAAGTTCCCCCTTGACCTCTGCGCCGCTGCACATCGAATTCCCCGAGTCTCTGCCCGTTTCCGCGCGTCGGGAAGAGATCGAGGCCGCCATCCGCGACCACCAGGTGGTGATCGTCTGTGGCGA
>JBIIQD010000565.1:0-2639 GCA_044342265.1 Hydrogenophaga sp.
GAGCTCCAACAATTCGCCCAGCGGGTTGCAGCCGACTTTTTTATCCCCCCACTCAACTCGGTTGAGGTGGGCGACTACATTGACCATCGGCTGAAGGTGGCGGGCCGGGATCGCCAGCTGTTCACCCCCCTGGCGACGGCGAAGATCGCCAAGGCGGCAGGCGGAATTCCCCGTAGCGTGAACATTCTTTGCGATACAGCACTTGTCTACGGGTTCGCCGAAGAAGTGCGTCTGATAGACGTGCACATTGTGGACGAGGTGCTTCGAGACCGCAGTCAGTACGGCGTACTGGGTGATATCAATTTCCAGAACAGCAAGCCTGGAGACCTCAAGTCGGTCAGTAACCAGCCCGATAGCAACCGATTCAGCGACAGCATCCCTCCCCAAAAAGCATGATGCTTGCGGCATCAAGGTAACGAAGTGTTGAGCAATAATGCTCAACCTGCGGGAGGTTCTGCAGCCGGGAACCAGTCGTCAGAGGCCCATGTGACCACGTCAAGCTCTTCCAGCAACGATATCGCCATCGTGGGGATCGCCGCCCACCTGCCCGGCGCGAGAGATACGCAAGATTACTGGTCCAACTTAAGCCAAGGGGTGGAGTCGATCCGCCGCCTCACGGAAGCCGAACTGCTGGCCGCCGGCGAGAGCCCCGAGCGCATGCGGCACCGCAACTACGTGCCAGCGGCAGCTCCACTGGAGGGGTTTGAGCAGTTTGACGCCGAGTTTTTCGGCTTCAGCCCCAAGGAAGCGGCCATCATGGACCCGCAACACCGCCAGTTTCTGGAGGTGGCATGGGAGGCACTCGAGAGCGCTGGACATCCACCCGAAAGCTTTCCTGGCCCGATCGCAGTGTTTGCCGGTTGCGGCATGGGCAGCTATTTCTATTTCAATATTTGCTCGAACCCGGATCTAGTGGCCAGCACCGGCATGTTCTTGCTGCGGCACACCGGCAACGACAAGGATTTCCTATCCACCCGGGTCAGCCACATCTTTGACCTCAAGGGACCGAGCGTCAACGTCCAGACCGCTTGTTCGACCTCGCTGGTGGCGGTGCACTACGCCTGTCAGTCCTTGTTGCTCGGCGAATGCGACATGGCCCTGGCGGGGGGTGTGACGATCGAGCTGCCGCAAGCCCGCGGGTACATCTTTCAAGAAGGCGAGATTTTGTCGCCTGACGGCCACTGCCATGCATTCGACCACCGCGCGCAAGGCACGGTGTTCGGATCGGGCGCGGGTGTGGTGGTGTTGCGTCGGCTGGAAGACGCTATCAAGGACTGCGATCACATTTGGGCCGTGATCAAGGGCACGGCGATCAACAACGACGGCGCGGCCAAGGCCGGATACCTGGCGCCCAGTGTGGACGGTCAGGCCAAAGCCATCGCCGAAGCGCAAGCCGTGGCCGGCGTCAGTGCCGACACCATCGACTATGTGGAGTGCCACGGCACCGGCACCTACCTCGGCGATCCGATCGAAGTGGCCGCGCTCACGCAGGCGTTCCAGGCCACCACGTCCGAAACCGGTTTCTGCCGCATCGGTTCGGTCAAGACCAACATTGGTCACACCGACACCGCCGCTGGCGTCGCCAGCCTGATCAAGGTGTCGCTGGCCCTCAAGCACCGGGAGATCCCCCCCAGCCTGGGTTACGAGCAACCCAACCCCTCGATCGACTTTGAAAACAGCCCGTTCCAGGTCAATTACACGCTGCGTCCCTGGATCTCGCACAAGGGTCCGCGCCGCGCTGGCGTGAATTCGCTGGGTGTCGGCGGCACCAATGCGCACGCGGTGCTGGAAGAAGCGCCCGAGCGCGAAGCCTCCGATCCGTCGGACTGGCCCTTCCAGCTGCTGGTGGTGTCCGGGCGCTCACGGGCGGCGGTCGATGCCAACGCCAAGGCACTGGCGGCCCACCTGCGAACCCATCCGGAACAGCCCTTGGCCGATGTGGCCTTCACGCTCAAGCAAGGCCGCCGGGCGTTCGAGCACCGGCGTGTGCTGGTGGCTGCCACGCACGAAGAAGCCGCCACCTTGCTCGAAGGCACGGACACCCGCCGAGTGTTCACCCACAGCCATCTTGGCGAAAACCCCGAAGTGGTGTTCATGTTCCCTGGTGGTGGCGCGCAGTACGCGGGTATGGCGCGAGAGCTGTACGCCACCGAACCAGTGTTCCAGGACTGGATGGACCGCGGGCTGGACGTGCTGCAGAAGCAACTGGACTACGACATCCGCCCTTTGTGGTTGCCCGAACCAGCGCAACACGCCGACGCGGTCGAGAGGCTCAAGCGACCGTCAGCGCAACTGCCGCTGATCATGATCGTGGAACATGCGCTGGCGCAGCTGTGGATGTCCTGGGGCGTCAAGCCTGCGGCTCTGGTAGGCCACAGCATGGGCGAGAACACGGCCGCCTGTTTGGCTGGGGTGATGTCGTTTGAAGACTGCATCGGCCTGGTGCTGCTGCGCGGTCAGCTGTTCGACACCATTGCGCCAGGTGGCATGCTCAGCGTGCCGCTGGCGGCGGCTGAAGTGCGGAGCTTGATGGAGCCAACGCTGGACATGGCCAGTGTGAACGCGCCTGAACTCTGCGTGGTCTCTGGCCCGCAAGATGCGCTGGACCGGCTCGAAGCCCAGCTGCGCGCGCGAGAGGT
>JBIIQD010000567.1:0-2638 GCA_044342265.1 Hydrogenophaga sp.
ACAAAGCGCTTGACGCCGACGTCCTGGGCGGCTTGCGCCAGCACCCGAGTACCTTCGACGTTGGTGCTGCGGTAGTCCTCGATGCCTTGCATGCCCGACTCGTTGATGGCGTGGGTGCGTGCTGCGCAATGGACCACACAATCCGCCCCCTGCAGACTGGACGCCCAGGCGCTGGCACCTTGCACATCGCCCACGACATGCGCCTCTGGAAATGAGGGATCCGCTCGTCTGAGCAAAGGAACTGCAGTGAGGCCTTGTGCTTGCAGGGCTTCACACAGCGCGCGGCCCACAAACCCGCTGGCTCCTGTCACTGCGACGCGGGTCATGCGGTCGAGGCCACCAAGGCTGCATACGCTGCTCGGTGCGCCGGAGTGACCCGCGCGTGGGTCGGAAGAAGGCTGGCGCCCACCAGCGCGGCTGCCCCGGGGAAGGCCCGTCCGGCGCGCTGTTGGGCCTCATGCCACAAGCCTTGGTACATGTCGCCCTGACTGACACCAGGGGCTTGCAAACGGCCTTTGACGGGATAGCGCAGATACGGTAGCCCGCGGGGGATCCGAAACCGCAGGCTCTGGTTCAGGCGGGCGTGGTAGTCGGCCGCTGCGGCAGAGCGGCTTGCGTGGGGCCCGGTCTGCAGACTGTGGGAAATCCAGCCCGATCGCAACCGGCTCAGTGCCTGCGGCTCGATGGGCAACGCCAATGCGTTCACGGAACTGTCGTGGTGCTTCTGTGCCAGGCGCTCGCCGAACAAACTCCAGCCGGCGCGCAACAGGAACTCGCTAATCAGGGATAGCGACAGCGATCGCAAAAACCCACCTGCAGCGGGCAATTGCTGGTACTCCGCATTGAGGGAGGTGGCACCGGTCAAAGCGCCACCACCCATGCCAGAGACCTGTTTGCCGGGTCCAAAACTCATGACCTGGTGGTCACTGCTGCTGTTGGCGTCAAACCAGGACTGCGCTCGGTCTTCGATCACGGTGCAATTGGGAAAAAGTGATTTGTAGTTTCGCACCGGCGCCCCAAACAATGACGTCGCGACCAGTGCCAATGGCCGTATGGGGTGGCGGTCGATCAGACGCTGCAGGTCGGGCAGATCAAAATCCAGTGAATCGTCAATATCGACGAACGCAGTCTCTGCGCCTGCTTCTTCAATGGCCTGCAAGACGGTGTCGCAGGTGTAGGCAGGCAGCACGAAGAGCAGCGAAGGCTGCTGGCGAAGCAGCGCCTTGGCCAAAAAGTGCAATGCCTGTCGCCCCGATCCGAAGAACTGCCAGTCGGTCGGAGGAGCACCCCAGCCATACCGGACGTGGGGAATCAGGGGTGGGAGGCTTGAAAGGGAATGGCTGGCCGGCATGGGCGGGATCGGTTCAGCTGTCGTCGATGCGGCGCAAGTGTAGACCCAAGCAGCGGCGGTTTCCAGGTGGCGTGTGCCGTGGGCATAAAATCACGGGTTGGCCGCACAAGGCCCTGTCGTTCCCTCGAGACTGAAGTTTCGCCCAGGGAGCGCTCGCGGCTAGCACTTCTGTCCCTCTTTTCTTCACTTCCCGAGCGCTTTTTTACTGGTCGGGAAGCACCCATGTCCTGGATATCGAAACTCTTGTTGATGGCCGTGCGCAGGTGGCCAGTGGTGCGTGCAATCGCTCTGGTGGGCGTGCTGTTTGCTGCCATCTCCAGCCAGTACCGTGTGCACCAGCTGGACATCGTGGTGGAGGCGGACATTCCTGTGGGCTCGGTGGCCCAGGTGTTCTATTCGTTCGATGGCCTGTCCTATTACCCTGAGAACAGCCGGGTCATGCAGCGCCCCCACAGGGACGCGCGCGGCATCCTTCAAGCCACCCTTCGAACGGTGCAGCCGATCAAGGCTTTCAGATTTGACCCAGTGAACGCGCCAGGTACCGTGCTCTGGCGCTCGCTGCGCCTGTCGGGCAATGCCGCTGATCGGCGTTACGGCCCGAGCGAGTTATCCGCGCTGGGGCAGGCTGTGGAACAACTGGAATTCCGTACGCCAGCGACTGAGGATGGACTGGTGATGCTGGCCACGGGCATCGACCCAAAGATGGTCATTGCAGTGCCGGAAACGCTGACCCGAATCAGCCTAGGTCAACGTGCGCAGGCCTGGGGCATCGCCTTGGCCTGGGCGCTGGCACTGACCCTGGTCATCGAAATGTTCGTGCGCCTTCTGTCCCGTCAGCATCCTTTGAATGTGCGCGCTCGTGCGTTTTTTGGTCGCTGGGCAGCCGCATGGAGCGATGACGGGGTGTTGACCTTTCCCGCGTCGGCCATGGTGATTTACGCAGTGATCGCCATGTTTGCCGTGGTCTGGGTGGGGCTGAAACTGCATCAGTCGTCGATCGGGTTGTGGGACGAAAAATACCCGCAGGAGTATGTGCAGCGCGACATCAGACTGGGTTCTCCCAAACCGATTCGCAGTGACGAATGGGGGGTTTTCACGCCCTGGATACTCAGCCAGGTGAGCACGGGCATGCCCGTTCACAACCCCAACGTCGGACCGCTAGGCGCCCCGATGCTGGCAGACATGCCAGTGGCCAGCGCACTGATGCTGGCCCAGCCCAAACACTGGGGGTTCTTCTTTCTGGATGTGGATCGCGGGTTTTCCTGGTTCTGGGCTTACAAGACCTTT
>JBIIQD010000566.1:0-2638 GCA_044342265.1 Hydrogenophaga sp.
CTGCTCGACACCAAACTGCTCACCACCCTCACCACGCCCAGCCTGCTGGAGCGCGCGCTGGCGCACTGCATCGAGCAGGGTCAGCTGCTGCGCCACGCCGAGCGCATCCGTGCGCGGCTCGATGAGGCGCGCGGCCGCAGCGTGAAGCTGGCGCAGGCGGCGGGTTGCCGGTTTGTCTCGGAACCCGCGGGTCTGTTTGGCTGGGTGGACACAGGCGTGGACACCGAAGCGCTGGCGCAGCGCATGCTGGACGAGGGCTACCTGATCGCGCCCGGTTCGCTGTTCCACGCCGAGCGTGCGCCAAGTACGTTGATGCGCATCAACTTCGCGACCACGCAGGACGCGGCGTTCTGGAAAGTTTTCAGGCGGTTGGCGCCTGGGCGCTGAGCAGGGCCGACAGGGCGGCATCCAGCGCGCGGGCCTCAGCTTGCATCAGTGGCAAAGCGCGCTCGAAGAGGTGCCAGTCCCGGGACAATGCCGCCAATTCGAGGCCTTTGGCCAGGCGCGCTCCGCGCTCGGCCGTCATGCTGCCCAAAGAGCCTTTCAGGCCGTGCGCATGGGCCACCGCGTGGTCGGCATCCTGCGTCTTTAGCGCTTGCGCCAGTTGTCGCAACCGCTCGGCCAGGTCGATGCGCATGGCCAGGGCCAGCTGGTGCAGCGTGTCTTCGTCGCCGTCCAGTCGGCGGCGCAGCTTGCCCACATCAAGCGCTCCCGCGGCAGCCGGAGCCTGGGACATCGACGGAGAAGGCGCGACATTGATCGAACCGTGCAGCAGCGGCTGGCCTGAGGCGCGCAACAGCGCATGGTCCATGGCATGCATCAGCGCTTGAGGGCTGACCGGCTTGGCGGTGTAGCCGTCCATGCCAGCCGCCATGCAGATCTCGCGGTCACCATTCATCGCGTTGGCCGTCACGGCCACGATGGGGGTGTGAGGCAGGCCCTGACGACTTTCGTGGTCACGGATCAAACGCGTCGATTGCAACCCGTTGGTGCCCGGCATCTGTACATCCATCAGCACAATGTCCACTCCGCCTTTGGCCCACTGTTCCAGCGCCTGCTGGCCATCCCGCGCTACCCGGACCACGCAGCCCAGCCGCTTGAGCAGCTGGGTCATCAACAGCTCGTTGACAGGGTGGTCTTCCGCCACCAGCACACACAGCCCGGCGAACCGATCGCCCGCCTCAGCCAGCTCATGGAGTTCGGCCGGAGCGCTCAATGGACCGCTGTCGGCCCCCGCAGCCTCGCCCAGTGGCAGCGTCACGGTGAACGAACTGCCTTGGCCTAAGGCGCTTTGCAGCGAAATTCGCCCGCCCATCAGCGTGACCAGGCGTGAGCAAATCGCCAGACCGAGCCCGCTTCCGCCGTAACGGCGGGCCGTCGAGGCATCCGCCTGGGTGAACGCGTCAAAGATCGTGGCCTGTTGTCTGGGTGAGATGCCCACGCCGCTGTCCTGGACCTGCAGTTGCAACTGGGGTGCAGCATCCGCGGTGCTGGACAGGGCGGCGGTGATACGGATGCGACCGCCTCGCGGCGTGAATTTCAGGGCGTTGGACAGCAGGTTGCCCAGGACCTGGCGCAATCGACCTGGATCGCCCAACATCTTCCGCGGCAGACCCGGCGCGATCTCCAGTGACCAGTCCAGCGGCTTGGCGCGGGCTTGCTGTGCGTACAGCGCGCCGACTGTCTCCAATGTTTCATGCAGGTCAAAGCGCACCTGTTCGATGTCAAGCTTGCCAGCCTCAATGCGCGAGAGGTCCAGCACATCGTTGAGCAGACCCAGCAGCGCATGCGCCGAACTGTCCATCAGGTCCAGCCAGCTTTTTTGCTCCTGGTTCAATGGCGAATCCATCAGCAAGCGCGTCAGCCCCATCAACGCATTCAACGGCGTGCGCACCTCGTGGCTGATATTCGCCAGGAACTCGCTTTTGGCCTGGCTCGCCTGTACGGCCAGCAAGCGGGCTTGTTCCACCTCGGCTTCGGAGTGCTTGCGCTCGCCGATATCGGCCAATGTGCCCATCAGGCGCAGCGGTCGGCCTTGTGCATCGTGTTCGGCCACCATCGCATGGCTCTCGACCCATAGCCAGCCGTTCCCCGTTCGCACGCGGTACTGCGAAACAGCGTGCTGCAACTCATTGGCCAGCAGTCGCCGGTTCAACGCATCGATGCGCTCGCGGTCTTCGGGATGGATGCGAGCCTGCAAGTCGGCGGTGCTCCAATACCCTTCCATCGCAACATCGCCCAGCATTTCACCCCAACGCGCGGTCATGAACACCTGCGGGGCGGGCAACTGCCAGTCCCACAGCGCCAGCCGCGCCGCCTCGACCGCCAGTTGCAGCCGATCGCGTGTCTCGTCCAGCGCTTCTTCAGCCAGCAGCCGGCTGTTGGATTCGCGGTGCACCGAACTTCGCAGCCGGTCCAGTTCGGCGTTTTGGCGGTCCAGCTCGCTCAGCAGCTTTTGCGTGCGCTCTCGCTCGCGCTGCAACTCTTGCAGGGTGCGTTGAAGATCGTTGGCAAGGCGTTGGGGAATGTCGGACATCGAATGAATTGAGCAAGGCTTGCCCAGGGTTCAGCTGCCGCCCAGCGCCTCCAGGCGCTCCAGTGCCAGCATCCACTGTTCCTCGATTTCGGCATGGCGCGC
>JBIIQD010000048.1:0-10391 GCA_044342265.1 Hydrogenophaga sp.
GTGGCAACTGGTTCATGAAGGCAGTCCGCGACGGGGGGTGCACCCTGTTGCCGATCGATAGCGAGCACTCTGCCGTGTTCCAGTCCTTGCCCGAAGACCCGGCGACCTGGACTCGGCGGGTCGAGAAAATCCTTCTGACGGCTTCTGGCGGTCCGTTTCGCCAACGTGACCCCGCCACGCTCGCGCGGGTCACGCCCGATGAGGCTTGTGCCCACCCGAACTGGGTCATGGGACGAAAGATATCAGTGGACTCGGCAACCATGATGAACAAGGCGCTGGAAGTCATCGAGGCCAAGTACCTTTTCGGTCTGGAAGCTTCGCAGATCGAGGTGGTGATTCATCCTCAGAGCGTCATTCACTCCATGGTGCAGTTTCATGACAAGTCCATGGTTGCTCAGCTTGGGACGACGGACATGCGGGTGCCGATTGCCTATGGGCTTTCCTGGCCTGAAAGGATGACCTCAGGCGCCGGAGCGCTGGATTTTTCCGCGCTGGGGTCCTTGACGTTTGAAAAGCCCGATGATCTTCGCTTTCCCGGTTTGCGACTGGCCTGGGACGCCTTGGCGGGGCCCGAAGGGACCACTGCCGTGCTGAATGCGGCGAACGAGGTTGCCGTGGCCGCTTTTTTGGACCGCCGGCTGCGTTTTGACCAGATTCATGCAGTCAATCAGGCAACTTTGGACGGCTTGCTCCCCTCAAAGCCGGAGGGCCTCGAAGATCTTTTGGCCCTGGATGCTCAAGCGAGGCGCGAGGCCCTTGGCTGGGTTGATCGCTTGCGTGCATGATGTTCTGCCGCGGGCCTGCGGTGACTTTGATGAAGCGGGCCGTGCGACAGTTTGATGTTTCGGGGGAATGATGTTGACCGTGATTGCGTTTGTTGTGGCATTGGGCCTGTTGATCGCCGTGCATGAGTATGGCCATTACCGGGTGGCCGTGGCCTGCGGAGTCAGAGTGCTTCGGTTCTCTGTCGGCTTTGGCAAGCCGCTGCTGCGCTGGCAGAAGTCAGGCAGTCCTACGGAGTTTGTACTGTGCGTGCTGCCGCTGGGGGGCTATGTGCGCATGCTTGATGAGCGTGAGGCGCCGGTGGATGCGTCTCTTCGCCATCTGGCTTTCAACACCCAGCCGTTGCGCGCACGGGCCGCGATCGTGGCGGCGGGGCCTCTGGCCAATCTGCTGCTGGCCGTGGTGCTGTATTCGGCAGTGAACTGGGTGGGTGTGGAAGAGCCGAAGGCCGTTCTGGCTGCCCCTGTGGCCGGCTCGCTGGCGGAGCAGGCCGGCTTGACAGGCGGGGAATGGGTCCTTGAGACAGCGACAGACGACGAAACGGGCGAGCCGGTGCGTTCCTTTGACGAATTGCGCTGGCGTCTGACGCAGGCTGCACTGTCAGGTAGCGACATGCGTTTGTCGGTGGCCCGTCAAGAGGGTGGCGCCACGCGAGACGTGAACTTGCTGCTGAGCAAAGTCGATGTAAAGGAAGTTGACGCTGCCATGTTCCAGCGCATTGGAATACTTGCGCCTTGGACCGAGCCCGAGATGGGCGAGATCATGGCCGCAGGAGCGGCGCAGGCTGCCGGCCTGAAGGCTGGCGATCGGGTGCTCAAGGTGGATGGCAAGCTGGTCACCGACGGTACTGCATTGCGGCAGCAGATTCGCTCCGCCGTCAATGCCCAGGGTCAGGCCACTGATCAGGCGTGGGAAGTTTCACGCAATGGGGCCATCTTGAACCTGATAGTCAGCCCTCGCCCCGAAAAGGCGGGCGATATCTGGGTGGGTCGCATCGGTGCCTTTGTAGGTGCGGCTCCCGCGATGACTCTGGTTCGATACGGACTCCTAGACGGCCTGGCAATGGGTGCGCAGCGTACCTGGGAAGTCTCCTGGTTGACCCTGAAAATGATGGGTCGGATGGTGATCGGGGAAGCCTCGCTGAAGAACATCAGCGGACCCCTGACGATTGCCGACTATGCAGGCAAATCTGCCAGCCTGGGCATCACTTCATACCTGGTGTTTCTGGCCCTCATCAGCGTGAGCCTGGGCGTTCTCAATCTGCTGCCTTTGCCTGTCCTAGATGGCGGGCACCTGATGTATTATCTTTGGGAGGGTCTGACCGGTCGCGGAGTGTCCGAGGCATGGCTGGAGCGGCTACAACGGGGGGGAGTGGCGGTGTTGCTGGCCCTCATGTCCGTCGCCCTTTTCAACGATATCACCCGCCTCGTGGGCTGAACGATCTCTCTTTGCATGAAACCTAATTTCCCTGGTCTGCGTGGCCTGAAGCTGTCAGCCATTGCATCGGCGCTGGTGTTGTCGTTGCCCGCCTGGGCTGTTGACCCTTTTTTGCTCAAGGACATCCGTGTCGAAGGCTTGCAGCGTGTCGAGCCCGGCACCGTGTTCGCCTCTTTACCTTTTCGAATCGGTGACCAATACACTGACGACAAGGGTTCTTCCGCCATCCGTGCTCTCTTCGGACTGGGTCTGTTTTCCGATGTCCGGCTGCAGATCAGTGGTGATGTGTTGGTGGTGATCGTTGAGGAACGAGCCTCGGTGGCCGACGTCAGTTTTGCCGGGATCAAGGAGTTCGACGCCGAGATCCTCAAGAAAGCACTGCGTGATATCGGGCTCGCAGAAGGGCGACCTTTTGACAAAGCGTTGGCCGATCGAGCGGAGCAGGAACTCAAACGCCAGTACATCAATCGCAGCATGTACGCTGCCCAGGTGGTGACCACCGTGACGCCGGGCGATCGCAACCGGGTCAACCTGAATTTCAATGTGGTCGAGGGCGAAGTCGCCAAGATCAAGGACATCCGAATCGTCGGCAACAAGGCTTACCCCGAGTCGACATTGCGTGATCTTTTTGATCTCGATACCGGCGGCTGGATGAGCTGGTACACCAAGGCCGATCGGTACTCGCGCGCCAAGCTCAATGCCGATCTGGAGACGTTGCGATCCTATTACCTTTCGCGCGGTTACCTGGAGTTCAAGGTGGACTCGACCCAGGTGGCGATCTCGCCCGACAAACGCGACATGTCGGTCACCATCAATGTCAGCGAGGGCAGCCGCTTCGTGGTGTCAGCGATTTCGCTGGAAGGCGAGTACCTTGGCAAAGAACAGGAGTTCAAGTCTCTGGTGACGATGCGGGCTGGCGAGGCCTACAACGCGGAGGACGTGAACCGCACCGTGAAGGCTTTCAACGATTACTTTGGCGCTTTCGGCTACGCATTCGCCCAAGTTGAGGCCAGCCCCGTGATTGATCGAACCAATAATCGGGTGGCCTTTGTGTTGCGTGCGCAGCCGTCGCGCCGTGTCTATGTGCGTCGCATCAATATCGAAGGCAACAACCGAACCCGCGATGAAATTGTGCGCCGTGAGTTCAGGCAGCTGGAGTCTGCCTGGTACGACAGCGACCGCATCCGGCTCTCGCGCGACCGGATCGACCGACTGGGGTTCTTCACGGACGTGGGCGTAGAGACCGAACCTGTACCGGGTACCAATGACCAGGTGGACCTGACGGTCACCGTGGTGGAAAAACCGACGGGCAACCTCTCAGTAGGCGCTGGCTACTCGCAGGCTGACAAGTTGTCGTTCATCGCCAGTATCAAACAGGAAAACGTGTTTGGCTCTGGCAACTACCTCGGCCTGGACCTCAACACCAGCAAGTTCAATCGCCAGTTTGTATTGAGCACGACCGACCCGTACTTCACCCAGGACGGCATCTCGCGCACCTTTGATGTCTACTACAAGACTTCTCGCCCTTTTGATGCCCAAGGCGGTGACTACGAGATCACCACGCCAGGCATCGGGATTCGCTTTGGCGTGCCCTTCACAGAGAACGACACCGTTTTCTTCGGCGCGGGCGCCGAGCGGGTGAAGGTCACCGAAGGTGACAAACTCCCAGAAGCCTATCGTGACCAGGGAGGTACCTATTTGCCTGCCACCGTCGGGTGGGCGAGGGATCAGCGAGACAGCGCGTTGGTGCCCACCACCGGGCGATACCAGCGCTTCAACTCGGAGTTTGGTCTTGGAGGAGACCGCCGCTACGCCAAACTGACGTACCAGTTTCAGCAATACCTGCCCATCACCCGCCAGTACACGTTTGCGTTCAATACCGAGGTAGGCGTTGGCAAAGGTCTGGGTGGCAAACCGTTCCCCGTGCTTCGCAATTTTTACGGCGGTGGGCTGGGATCAGTGCGAGGTTTTGATCAGGGCACGCTCGGCCCAACCTCGGCGGTGGTGGGGTCGACCACGGACGAGAAGGTCAACATCGGTGGTTCTCGCAACATTGTGTTCAACGCCGAGTTCATTGCGCCCTTTCCTGGTGCGGGCAATGACCGCACCTTGCGTTGGTTTGCGTTCATTGACGCTGGCAACGTGTATGGCGAGTCCGAGTCCGTCGACTTCAGTCAGTTGCGCTCGTCCGTCGGCGTCGGCCTGAGCTGGATCTCGCCAGTGGGTCCATTGCGATTCGCGTTAGCCAACCCGGTGCGCAAGTTCTCGGGAGATAGAATCCAGAAATTCCAATTTCAGATCGGAACCTCGTTTTGATGAAGACCTTCACACGTCTGTCCATGCGTACTTTTGCAGTTTTGTTGGCAACGGCCTCTTTGTCGGTTACCACGCTTGCCCAGGACTTTCGAATTGGATTCGTGAACACCGAGCGGATCTTGCGTGAGGCCAATATGGCGAAGGCTTCGCAAACCAAGTTGGAAGCTGAATTTGCGCGCCGCGAGAAGGAGCTGCAAACGGTTGCCGCGCAGCTGAAGGCGGCCTCCGACAAGCTGGAGCGGGAGGCGCCGACATTGCCAGAAACTCAACGTGTGACCCGCCAGCGGCAGCTGGTGGACCAAGACCGGGACCTCCAGCGCAAGCAACGTGAGTTCCAGGAAGACGTCACGATGCGCAAGAACGAAGAACTGCAGCTGGTTCTGGACAAGGCCAACCGCGTGATCAAGCAGGTGGCTGAGACCGACAAGTACGACCTGATCTTGCAAGAGGCCGTCTACATCCATCCCAAGCACGACATCACCGACAAGGTGCTCAGCGGCTTGAACAGCGCCAAGTAAGGGCCCAGTGTCCCGGCCGCTCGGCGCCATCGTCGAAGCCCTTGGAGGGCAGTTGCTGGGAAACGGGCAACTTGACATTCACCGGTTGGCGCCTCTGGACAGTGCAGGATCCACCGAGCTGTCGTTCGTCGCGCAAGCTCGATATGCCAACCAGATTCGGACCACTGCAGCAGGCGCCTTGATCGTACCTCCGGCTCTCAAGGAGGAGGCTGTCGGCCGTGGGTCTTGTATCGTCACCGACGATCCGTACCTGTATTTCGCGCGTCTCACGCAGTGGTGGCGCGCAGAACACCAGCCATTGTCAACTCCCGTCATTGATCCGCAGGCGATCGTCCATCCCACCGCTCAGATTGGTGCTGGCGTGTCGATCGGGCCGTTCGCAGTGATTGCCGAAGGAGTCCGTGTGGGCGATGGTGCCCGCATCGGTCCGCATACGGTCCTCGGTGTCGGAGCGTCTGTTGGAGAAGGCAGCCTTTTGTATGCCCGCGTAACCGTGGGTGAGCGTTGTGTGGTGGGGCAGCGCTGCATTCTTCATCCGGGCGTCGTCATCGGCGCCGATGGCTTTGGATTTGCACCTCACCAGGGGCAATGGGTCAAGATCGAACAACTGGGCGCTGTGAGAATCGGCGACGACGTCGAGATTGGCGCCAATACTTGCATCGACCGGGGCGCGCTGGACGATACGGTCATCGGCAATGGCGTCAAGCTCGACAACCTGATCCAGATCGGTCACAACGTGCGCATCGGCGATCACACCGCGATGGCCGGTTGCGTTGGGGTTGCGGGAACGGCCGTGATCGGTGCGCATTGCACCGTGGGTGGCGGTGCCATTGTGCTGGGACATCTCACACTGGCGGATCGCGTGAATATCTCGGCGGCCACCGTGGTCACGCGGTCGATTCACAAGCCAGGTCTGTACACCGGCATGTTCCCCATCGACGAGAATGCTGCCTGGGAAAAGAACGCAGTTTCTCTCAAGCAGCTCAACCGCCTGCGCGAACGCGTGCGTGCAATCGAACACCACTTTGGCAACGACCCCAAGAACTGAATTTCATCATGGACATCCACCAGATTCGCAAGCAACTGCCGCACCGCTATCCGTTCCTTCTGGTCGATCGCGTGCTGGAACTCGAAAAAGGCAAACGCATCAAGGCCTTGAAGAACGTGACAATCAACGAGCCGTTTTTTGGTGGCCACTTTCCCAACCGACCTGTGATGCCGGGTGTTCTGATGCTCGAGGCCATGGCCCAGGCGGCAGCCTTGCTGGCTTTTGACACGGCAGGCGTGACCATGGACGACAACACGGTCTATTACTTCGCCGGTATCGATGGAGCGCGGTTCAAAAAGCCCGTGGAACCGGGAGACCAACTGATCATGGACATCGAACTAGACCGCATGCGGGCCGGTATCTACAAGTTCAAGGGTGTGATCCATGTGGGCAACGACGTGGTCTGCGAGGCGGTATTGATGTGCACCATGCGCACGGTTTCCTGAACCGCTAGGAGGGTGCGCCGTGACGCAAATTCATGCCACAGCTCTGGTGGATCCCGCCGCTGAGCTGGACAGTTCGGTCAGCATTGGCCCCTATTCGATTGTGGGTCCCCTGGTGAAGATCGGCGTTGGGACCACGGTGGGTGCCCATTGCGTGATCGAGGGACGAACCACAATCGGCGCCCACAACCGGATCTTTCAGTTCAACTCGATCGGTGCCATTCCTCAGGACAAGAAGTACGCGGGCGAGCCGACCGAACTGATCATCGGCGACCACAATACGATTCGTGAATTTTGCACCTTCAATCTCGGCGTGCCGGGTGCTGGCGGTGTGACCACGGTGGGGCACCACAACTGGATCATGGCCTATACCCACATCGCACATGACTGCCATGTGGCCAACCACACCACGCTGGCGAACAACACGACCTTGGCAGGTCATGTGCATCTGGGTGACTGGGTGACGGTGGGTGGTCTGACGGGCATCCACCAGTTCGTGTCTGTCGGCGCCCACGCGATGGTGGGATTCGCAAGTGCAGTCTCGCAAGATGTGCCGCCCTTCATGCTGGTGGATGGCAATCCACTGGCGGTGCGTGGCTTCAATCAAATCGGTCTGCGCCGCCGAGATTTTTCTCCGGCGCGTCTGGCTGGTATCAAGCAGATGCACAAGCTGTTGTATCGGCAAGGCTTGACGCTTGAACAGGCGCGTGCCGGCATTGACGCATTGTCGCTGCAAAGCCCTGAATGCGCAGAGGACGCGGCACTGATGGGTCAGTTTCTTGCTGCTGCGACCCGCGGCATTGCCCGCTGATATGGTCGCTCTCTGATGAATGCGTCCCGCCGTTTTGCGCTGGTGGCTGGTGAGGCCTCTGGCGATGTGCTGGCGGGGCTGCTGCTGGAAGGTTTGAAAAAGCGCTGGCCGGATCTGCTGGCCTGCGGCGTTGGCGGTGTTGCCATGGGCCGCCAAGGATTTTCGGCTTGGTGGCCTATCGAGAAGCTGTCAGTCCGTGGTTATGTCGAGGTGCTGCCCAGGTTGCGGGAAATTCTCGCCATCCGCAAAGACTTGAGACAACGGCTGCTGACCTCGTCCCGTCCCGATTTGTTCATCGGTGTTGATGCGCCCGACTTCAACCTTGGCCTTGAAACCGCGTTGAAGGCTGAAGGCGTGCCTACGGTGCACTTTGTTTGCCCTTCCTTCTGGGCCTGGCGTCCCAAGAAGGTGTTGAAGTTGCGCGCTGCGGCCGATCATGTGCTGTGTGTATTTCCTTTTGAGCCAGAGCTGTTGGCGCGCCACGGCATTGCCGCGACCTATGTCGGCCATCCGATTGCCAATGTGATTCCTTTCAAACCTGATCGGGCGCTGGCCCGTCAGGCTCTGGGTTTGCCGGATGAGGCCGAGGTGGTGGCGATCCTTCCGGGCAGTCGGCGCTCGGAGGTCCAGTTCCTGGCGCGACGCTTCTTCGATGCCGCTGTTCAGATGCGGGTACGCCGCCCAGGACTGAGATTTGTGGTGCCCGCCATGCCTGCTCTGCAAGAGGCCATCGTTGCTCATGCTCGTGACGCAGGGCTTGAAGATGTGCTTATCGTTCAAGGGCGATCTCACGAGGTGCTGGCCGCTTGCGACGTGACCTTGATCGCCTCGGGTACGGCAACGCTGGAAGCGGCGCTGTTCAAGCGACCGATGGTGATCGCCTACAACATGCCCTGGCTGTCCTGGATCATCATGCGACGCAAGCAGTTGCAGCCCTGGATTGGGCTGCCCAACATCCTCAGTGGCGAGTTTGTGGTCCCTGAGCTGCTGCAGGACGCGGCCACGCCACAAGCGCTGGCCGAAGCGACGCTCGCGTGGCTGGACTCGCCCCAGCGGATTGTTGCCATCGAGTCCCGTTTCATGGAGCTGCACCACCTGCTGCAGCGAGACACCGCCCGTTTGGCCACCGATGCGATCGAAAAAGTTCTTGCTGGCTGAGCAGGCTTCGTTGGTCTGGGACGTGCCTGGGCTGGTGGCTGGCATCGATGAGGCTGGCCGTGGTCCCTTGGCGGGACCGGTGGTGGCGGCTGCCGTGATCCTGGACGATCACAAGCCGATCAAGGGTTTGGCCGATTCCAAGAAGCTGACCGCAATGCGCCGTGAAAAGCTGTATGACGAGATTCGAGCGAAGGCGCTGTGCTGCAGCGTTGCTCAGGCTTCGGTCGAAGAAATCGATCGACTCAACATCCTCCAGGCCACGATGCTGGCCATGCAACGCGCTGTGAAGGGCCTTCGGCTCAAGCCAGCCAAAGTGCTGGTCGATGGCAACCGCCTGCCGGTCGTGAATGTGGTGGCCGAGGCCATCGTGTCGGGGGACGCCTTGGTGCCCGCGATTTCTGCGGCTTCCATCTTGGCCAAGGTCACCCGCGACCGAATGCTGCTGGAGTTGCACCACAAGCACCCTGGGTACGGATTCGATCGCCACAAAGGCTATTGCACAGCGCTGCACCTGGCTGCACTGCAACAGTTGGGGCCGTTGCCCGACCACCGTCGATCGTTTGCACCGGTCGCACAGGTGTTGAAACTGCATCGCCCATGAAGGATCCCTTGCACATCAGCTCGCGCGACAACCCGCTGCTCAAGCGGCTTCGAGCGTTGGCACAAGAAAGTGCTGCATACCGAAAACATGGGCTGGTTTGGCTCGAAGGCGATCACTTGTGTCGAGCCTTGCTGGCGCGGGGGCATCGGCCGGAAACTGCCATTTTTAGCGAGCAATACTGGCTGTTGGCTTCAGAAAGCCTGCGCCAGGCCTGCGAACACAGGGTAATCATTCCCGACGCATTGATGGCAGGCCTCAGCGGACTGGAGTCGCCCGCTGGAATGGGGTTTGTTTGGGCCCTCCCGCTGGCAGAATCGGTTGCGCCGGGTGTCGGGAGCGTGGTGCTGGACCGGTTGCAGGACCCTGGCAATGTCGGCTCTATTCTTCGCAGTGCCGCGGCGATGGGGTTCGTCCAGGTGGTGGCGCTCAAAGGCACTGCAGCCTTGTGGTCGCCCAAAGTGCTTCGCTCTGGCATGGGCGCGCATTTTGCGCTGCATCTGGTCGAAGGCGTTGAGCTGGATGCGTTGGCTGAGCTCGCAGTACCGATGTTGGTCACCAGCTCGCACCAAGGCGACTTTCTGCATCAGGCGACTTTGCCTTGGCCTTGTGCATGGGTGATGGGTCACGAAGGGCAGGGCGTGCAACCGGCGCTGGAAGGCATGGCCGAGCGCGCCATTCGCATCACTCAGCCTGGTGGTGAAGAATCCTTGAATGTGGCGGCTGCTGCTGCAATCTGCTTGCATGCAAGCGCTTCATCTTGTCTATGGCCCGGAGGAATTCGAACAAACCTATGGAAGCCACATGAACACTGAGATTTTGGTGTTCGGTTTCTAGTGTGTTCCCCTAGTTGTTCCCCTGCGGCGGAAAAGCCGGTCGAGGGTCGGTGGTTCGAGGCGAGTGTGTCGCGCGCTCTGCTTGCGACACACGGGCTTCTTCCAGCATCTGTATCAGCCTATCCAAAGGTGTTGGAGCAGATTGTTTGCACCATCAACCTGACTTCGTCTCGCTCGATGTGCGCGGTCTCAAGGCCGCGCTGGTTGAACAGGCGCAGGCCGAACGGGTGAGTGTCTCGGTGCTGGTCCGGCGGACGGTGGCCCGCGAACTGGATGTGGTCGGCGCAAGCGTCGGGACTGAGGACGAGGACGAACCTATCTTCACCGCTGAGGTGGTCGCTCCTGGGCTAGGGCCTGTTAACACATCCGCAGTCCATCAGCGACGAGCGCGAAGCTGATGAAGCCCAGGAACATGAGGTCGAGTTTCTCGAACCTCGAGAAGA
>JBIIQD010000049.1:0-10390 GCA_044342265.1 Hydrogenophaga sp.
GATCAGGATTATCCCCGAGCCCACCCAAAGGATTGGCGCGCTTTGTGCAACGCCCGAACTGCAGCCATTTCGCTGCTCAAAACCCACAGGAGCGCACCATGCTGGACAAAACGGGCACCCTTTTCTCCCATGTCAAGCCCGGAGAAACCGAGTTTGTGCGTGGTGGACTGCGCGACTTCTTTCTCTACCGCGACCTGGGCGTGGCTGCTGCCACGCACGGCAAGGTGGTGGCGCACCTGGTGAAGGCCAACCTGCCACCCGACGGCGGGACCGGCTGGCACATCCACGTGGCCGACTTTCAAATCGTGGTCATGACCAAAGGCTGGGCCAAGTTCATGTACGAGGACAAGGTCACCCTTGTAGAGGCAGGCGATGTGGTACACCAGCGCCCCGGCATTCGACACTACCTGTTCGACTATTCACCCGACATGGAATACCTGGAAATCGTCGGACCCGCCGACTTCAAATCGCTGCCGGTCGACCCGGTGTGCGAGATCCCGGCACCCACGCCATGGACCGAGCCTTGAATCAGAACTCCGCGTCGAGCTCGTCGATCTCGTCGGGCTCTTCTTCTGCCGCCCTCACCCATTCCTGCATGGCCGGCAGGGCCATCACGGTGTCGCAGTAGGCAACGCAGGGCAGATCAATCGCCACATCGTAGGTGATGAACCGCGTCACCACGGGCGCGAACATAGCGTCGGCGATGCAGGGCTTCTCACCGAACAGGTAGGGACCGCCGTAGCTGTCGAGGCACTCATTCCAGATGGCTTCGATGCGGTCGATGTCGGCCTGGGCGCGCGACCAGACCTTGAAGCCCGGAAAGTGGGCCTTGATGTTCATGGGCAGCGAGGAGCGCAAGGCCGAGAAGCCCGAGTGCATCTCGCCACAAATGGAGCGGCAGTGCGCCCGCGCCTTGCGGTCGGTCGGCAGCAGACCCGCCTTGGGTTTGACCTCGTTGAGGTACTCGCCGATCGCCAGCGTGTCCCACACGTGCACACCGTCGTGGTCCAGCGAAGGCACGCGCATTGAGGCCGACAGCAGCAACATCTCGGCCTTCATCGCCGGGTCGTCTGGGGATATGACGTGTTCGTCGAAGTCGAGCTTCGCAAGTCGGCACATCAGCCAGCCGCGCAAGGCCCAGGCACCGTAGTTCTTGCTGCTGATCGTGAGGACCGCTTTGGTCATGAACATGCTCCTTGTCTGCTCTTGCGACAGCAAGCCCTGTGCCACCTTTGTGCATGGCAGATGCACCGGTTAGGTGCGGCATTCACTGGTCCGTTCCTTGCGTGTCAACGCCCCAATCCACAGGAAAATCCGTCATGCTGTATCAGGCCTACCAACTTCAGTCAGACCTGGTTGCTCCGCTGCGGCTTGCCGCCCAGCAGCTGAGTGCGTCTTTGTGGTTGCGCAACACCGAACGCACTGTGGTGCGCAAGGTGGCTGCAGCTTGCGACGTGTTCTCCCGCCTGCGCCTGACGCACTCGCGGCCGCCCTACAACATCCAGTCGGTCATGGTGGGCGATCGCGAAGTGAAGGTAATCGAAGAGGAAGTGTTGAAACTGCCCTTCGGTACGCTGCTGCGCTTTCGCAAGGTAGACACTGACGACCTGCCGCCCCAACCCGGGGTGATGTTGGTCGCTCCGCTGTCGGGCCACTTCGCGACCCTGCTGCGCGAAACCGCTCGCACCCTGCTACAGGACCACGACGTCTACATCACCGACTGGCACAACGCTCGCGATGTGGCGCTGGCCCACGGCGGTTTCAGTCTGGACGACTACATCAGCTACCTGATCCGCTTCACCGAGGCTGTGGGCCCAGGAACCCATATGGTCGCGGTGTGCCAGCCTTGCGTAGCCGCGCTGGCCGCCACCGCTGTGATGGCCGAAGATGACAACCCAGCCCAGCCGCGCAGCCTGACATTGATGGCGGGCCCGGTGGATTGCCGCGTCAACCCGACCGAGGTCAACAAGCTCGCCACCAGCAAACCCATCGACTGGTTCGAGAAGAACCTGATCAGCCATGTGCCGTTGCCGCACGCGGGCTTCATGCGCCGGGTCTATCCGGGTTTCGTGCAGCTGAGCGCCTTCATGAGCATGAACCCGGAGCGCCACAAGCAGTCGTTCCGCAATATCTACGAGCACCTGGACCACGGCCGGGTGGAAGAAGCCGCGACGATTCAAGAGTTCTACGAGGAGTACCTCGCGGTCAATGACCTGCCGGCGGAGTTTTACCTGGAAACGGTGGGAAAGGTGTTCCAGACCTACGACTTGCCGCGCGGCGTCTTGACCTACCAGAACCGTACCGTGAACCCGGCCGCCATCCGGCGCACGGCGCTGATGACCGTCGAAGGCGAGCGCGACGACATCTGCTCCGTGGGCCAGACCGTGGCGGCGCAGGACCTGTGCCCCAACGTTCGTCCGTACCTGAAGACGCACCACATCCAGACCGGGGTTGGCCACTACGGCGTCTTCAGCGGTCGACGATGGAATCAGCAGATTTACCCGCGGGTGCGCGACCACATTCACTCCTCCGAGGGTTGAACCGCCAAGCCCGGAAACACAAACGCCCCGACCAGCGGGGCGTTTGCTGCAGACGAAGCGAGCTAGGGAAAGTTTGGTTCGTTCTTGCCTTCGGACTCTTCCTGCGGCCAGTCGCGGATGTAGGCCTTGAGCATCTTGTTTTCGAAGTTCTGCGCGTCGACCACGGCCTTGGCCACATCGTAGAAGCTGATCACGCCCATGAGCATGCGGTTGTCGATCACCGGCATGTAGCGCGCATGGCGATCCAGCATCATTCGGCGGACCTCGTCCATTTCGGTCGCCATCGTGCAGGTCAGCGGGCCAGGGTCCATGGCGCGGTACACCGTGGTTCCACCCATCACGCCACCGTTCTTGACCAGCGCGCTGATGACTTCACGAAACGTGAGCATGCCCACGACCAGTCCGTTGGACATCACGACCAGTGAGCCGATGTCCTTCTCGTTCATGAGTTGAACGGCATCGGCCAGGCTTTCTTCCGGGGTGGTGGTGTAGAGCGTATTGCCCTTGACGCGCAGGATGTCGCTGACCTTCATGACTCTTCTCCTCGGGATGGATGCGGTCGCCCGCTTGGCAGGCGTGTGAACGAATATAGCCCACAATCCGTGACGCGAACACACCGGGTTCACCCGGTTTTAACCTCCGGAGACACCATCATGCCCGGCTATTCCGACCCCGGCTTCGACACCCTCGCGCTGCACGCCGGGGCCACCCCCGACGCCACCGGTGCGCGCGCCGTGCCGATCCACCTCACCACTTCCTTCGTCTTCGAGTCCAGCGACCACGCTGCCGCCCTGTTCAACCTGGAGCGCGCCGGCCACGTCTACAGTCGCATCAGCAACCCGACCAACGCAGTGTTCGAGCAGCGCATGGCGGCGCTCGAAGGCGGCATCGGCGCCATCAGCGTGGCCAGCGGACAGGCCGCGCTGCACCTCTCGATTGCCACGCTCATGGGCGCGGGTTCGCACATTGTCGCCAGCACGGCGCTTTATGGCGGCAGCCAGAACCTGCTGCACTACACGCTGCGCCGCTTCGGCATCGAGACCACCTTTGTGAAGCCCGGCGACATCAACGGCTGGAAGGCCGCGGTGCGGCCCAACACCAAACTGTTCTTCGGCGAGACGGTAGGCAACCCGGGCCTGGACGTGCTGGACATCCCGACCGTGGCGCAGATCGCGCACGAGGCGAAAGTGCCGTTGCTGGTCGACAGCACGCTGACCACGCCCTACCTCATCAGGCCGTTCGAGCACGGGGCCGATCTGGTCTACCACTCGGCCACCAAGTTCCTGTCTGGACATGGCACCGTGATCGGCGGCGTGGTGGTCGATGCGGGCAGTTTCGATTGGGACGCTTCGGGCCGATTCCCGGAACTCACCGAGCCCTACGACGGTTTCCATGGCATGACCTTCAGCGAAGAAAGCACCGTGGGCGCCTTCCTCCTGCGCGCGCGCCGCGAAGGCCTGCGCGACTTCGGCGCCTGCCTCTCGCCACACAGCGCCTGGCTGATCCTGCAGGGACTGGAGACACTGTCGCTGCGCATGGAACGCCACATGAGCAACACAGAGAAAGTCGTGGGCTTCCTCGCCAGCCACCCGCTGGTGGACCGCGTCGGTCACCCGCTGCTTGAATCGCACCCCAGCCACGCGCTGGCGCAGAAGCTGCTGAAGCACGGCGCAAAAGGCGCGGGCGCGGTGTTCAGCTTCGACTTCAAAGGCTCGCGCGAACAAGGCAAGGCCTTCATCGAAGCGCTCAAGATCTTCAGCCACCTGGCCAATGTGGGCGACTGCCGCTCGCTGGTGATCCACCCGGCTTCGACCACGCATTTCCGCATGAGCGACAAGGCGCTGGCCGGTGCTGGCATCGGCCCGGGCACGATTCGTCTCTCCATCGGTCTGGAAGACCCGGACGACCTGATTGATGACCTGAAACGGGCGCTGAAGGCTGCCGAGAAAGCTGGAGCCTGACCATGGAAATCACCGTCAACGGCGCCCGCACCTATTGCTACACCGGTGGCAAGACCTTCGACCCATCCAAGCCCACCGTCGTCTTCATCCACGGCGTGCTCAATGACCACAGCGTCTGGATCCTGCAAAGCCGTTACCTGGCCAACCACGGCTGGAACATGCTCGCGGTGGACCTGCCCGGCCACTGCCGCAGCGCAGGCGAAGCGCCTTCCACAGTGGAAGAGGCGGCCGACTTCATCGGCGCTTTGCTGGATGCGGCCGGTGTACAGAAAGCCGCGCTTGTGGGCCACAGCTGGGGTTCGCTGATCGCCATGGAAGCGGCAGCGCGACTGAAGGACCGCATCACCCACGCCGTGTTGGTCGGCACCGCGTTTCCGATGAAGGTCTCGCCCGCGCTGATCGAAGCTTCGCTGAACGAGCCCGAGAAGGCGCTGGCCATGGTCAACGTGTTCTCGCGCTCCACGCTGTGCGCGCCACCCTCGGCGCTCGGCCCTGGCACCTGGATCTACGGCGCCAACATGGCGCTGGGCCGACGCGTGCTGCGCAGCAACCCCAAAGTGAATGTGTTCCACCGCGGCTTCGTGGCCTGTGACAGCTACCAGGGCGGCGAAGCTGCCATGTCGGCGCTCACCTGCCCGATCTTGTTTCTGCTGGGCGCGCAGGACCAGATGACCCAACCCAAAGCGGCGCAGGGTCTGATCAAAACGGCCCAGGCAGCCGGCAAGAAGATGCAAGTGGTCACACTGCCGGTCGGTCATCACCAGATGACCGAGACACCGGACCAGACCCTGTTCGCCATCCGCGACTTCCTGAGGATCTGATTCCGGTTCAGGAACAGGCGACATGCCCTGCGGCGCCCGACGTGCCAAAGCACACGCAAAAGAGCAGACCCGCGATCAATCCCCGAAACAAAGCCGCAAACACCGTGCAATTCGCACGGCCTGCAGGCTGTCCGCGGACTTAAGCTGGCGCCAAGCCTGCCGATGTTGCTGAGACCGAGAAGTCAGTCCTTTGCACCGCCTTTCTTGGTGACAACCCTTGTCGCCTTTCAACAGACACGTCCCACCATGACAACCCGCTGCCCCTCAGATTGCCCCGTTGACACCAGCAGCGCTTCTGATCGAGGGCTCCTCAGAACGCTTCCGCTTGCGTTTCTGGTCTCGGGCCTGCTGATGTCGCCGGCCTGGGCGACTTCCGAGAAGGACCCCACATGGCTCTCGCTGGAAGAGCTCATGTCTATTGAAATCAGCTCCGCCGCCAAGCGCCCTCAGCGACTGGTGGACGCGACCACAGCGATTTACGCCATTGGTCGGGATGAAATCCGCCGTTCGGGTGCCACCAATCTGCCTGAATTGCTGCGCGCTGTGCCAGGTGTGCAGGTGTCCCGGATCGACGCGAGTCGATATGCCGTGAGCATTCGAGGGTTCAGCAACCGCTACAGCGGCAAGTTGCTGGTGTTGCAGGACGGTCGGTCGCTCTACAACCCGCTGTTCAGCGGCACCTACTGGGAAGCACAAGGCATCCTGCTGGAAGACATTGAACGCGTCGAGGTGATCCGCGGGTCTGGCGGCACGCTGTGGGGAGCCAACGCGGTCAACGGAGTGATCAACATCATCACCCGGCACGCGCGCGAGTCCAAGGGGACACACATCGAAGCGAAGGCAGGCAACCTGGAGAACGGCCTGGCCATTCGTCATGGCACAGCCCTGGGTGATGACGGACACCTGCGCGCCTATGCCAAAGTCGACCAACACAGTGCGATGGATGGGCTTCAGGGGCAGAATGCACACGATGCCTGGAAACAGGCCCGCGCCGGGTTCCGGGCAGACATCAACATCAATGTCGAAGACGCGCTCACCGTTCAAGGAGACGTGTACGACGGAAAAGCGGACCAGTCGGTGTTGAAGATGTCTGAGCAGACCCTCACCACCTCGTTTGTGCCGGACACGGTCAAGCTCAAGGGCGCCAATATGCTGGTGCGCTGGGCGCACCAAACCAATGCGGAGTCCAACTGGCACTTGCAAGCCTATCTGGACCACGCTGTGCTCAGCGACACCATCCAGCTGCAAACGATCGATACGCAAGACCTCGAATGGCAGCAACGGCTGAAACTGACCGCAGCCCAGGACCTGACATGGGGTCTGGGCATGCGCCGTATCGAAGGGTCGCTGAACGGGGGCTTCACCGTCTCTTCGGTTCCACCAAAGAACACCAGCATGCTGTACAGCGGCTTTGTGCAAGACGAGATTCAACTCCATCCCGATGTACAGCTGACGCTGGGCAGCAAGATTGAACACAACGACAACACCGGCACAGAGGTTCAGCCCAGCGCGCGTATGCTGTGGCGCGCATCGCCCGCCCACAGCTTCTGGGCCGCCGTCTCCCGCGCCGTGCAGACGCCGACCACGTCAACGACGAAAATCAATGGCAATGTGGGCAGCGAGAACGGACCTTTTGGCCCCATGGTGCTGAACGTCAGGGGCAACCCTGATGTCCAGTCCGAGACCATGCTCTCGCGCGAGATCGGCTACCGAGGCCAGTTCGGCAGCAACTTCAATCTGGACGCGACCGCGTTCTACAACACCTACGACAAGGTCGTCTCGCGCGAGTTCGGAACCCCCGAGGTAGGCCGGTACATCACACTGCCCATCAATTTCCACAACGGAATATCTGGCAAGGCGTATGGTGTTGAACTCGTTGGCAACTGGCAGGTCATGTCCTCATGGCGCCTTCACGGCAGCTATAGCTGGCTGAACTTCGATCTGAAGCCAGTGCTTGGCGGGAGCGGTATCGCGACCTTCGGTGGTGCTGCTGCCTCTCCACGAAACATGGTGCAAGTCCATTCGGTCCATAACCTGTCGAAGAACCTCGAGCTGGACGCCCACCTTTACTTCACCGACAAGATCGCTTTTGGCGATGCGCGACGACCCATCGAGGTTCCAGCCACCACTCAGTTCGACTTGCGCGTCGGTTGGCGAGCCACGCCAAGTCTGGACATCAGCATCACCGGGCGCAACCTGCTGAAGCGGCGCCAGACCGCTTACATGGCTGACGATGTGCTGTCCAGCCAAATTCCCCGCAGCGTCCTGGCACAGATTCGCTGGACCTATTGACATGGCCCCGGTGCGTCCAAGGCGGCAGCTGGTTGCAGGGCTGTTCGCCCTGATCAGCTGTGCGATGGGCGCATGGCCGGTCCTCGCGCAACAGGCAACCGAGCAGGAGGTCAAGGCTGGCTTCATCTACAACTTCGTTCGATTTACCCAGTGGGGACCCGTTCGCGACGGTGACACGAGACCACTGCAGATCTGCACACCAGGGTCCCAGCCGTTGGACGGTCAGTTCGCCAGGCTACATGGCCGCACTGTCAGCAATCGACTGATCGAAGTACAGACCAATGTAGTGGCCAGCGACTGGCGCGATTGCGAGGTGTTGTTCATCACCGAGGCCGACGCGGGACGTCTGGAACCAATCCTGCGCGCATTGGGCAATGCACCGGTGCTCACCGTGGGAGACCTGCCTGGCTTTGTCAGAGCGGGCGGAATGATCGGCCTGCGCACTGACGACAGCCGCGTGCGCTTTGATGTGAATCTGGTCAGCGCACAGCGAGCGGGTTTGCAATTGAACAGCCAGATGCTCAAGCTCGCAGGGCAGGTGGTCAAATGAAGTTCAACAACCTGCCGATTGCGCGAAAGCTCGGTCTGTTGCTGACCTTCAACACCATGGTGGCCGTGATCGTGATCGCATCCGTGTTCACCATTGGCACCGTGATGGGTCGCTACACGGAGCTGGAGGAACAGGTGACCTCGCTGGCGGGCATGGTGGGTGAAAACACCCGGGCTGCGCTGGCCTTCAATGACCCCGAAAGCGCGAGGCGAACCTTGCTCGCGCTGCAGGCCAAAGAGGAAGTGTCCAATGCCCGGCTGACCAATAGCGCTGGTGCTGACTTTGCCACCGTCGCGTTTCCACACGACGGGGATGATGACCACCAGACGCTGGTGTTCTTACTCCAGCTGCTGTCCAAAGAGTCGTTCAAAGTGTCGCAGCCCATTCTTGAGGGCGACCAGACCATTGGCCACATCGAGTTGACCGTGCGCCTTGCCGCCATGTGGGAGGAACTGATTCGGGGCTTGCAGTGGATGACGTTGATCGCCATCGTTCTCTCGGTGCTTGCTGTTTTCTTCGGCACCCGCCTGCACCGATTCGTGACCGATCCGATCCTGGGGCTGGCTGCGGTGTCGCACCGCGTCTCTCGCGAACAGAACTATGCCGTGCGAGCCCAGAAGTGGGGCAATGACGAGATCGGCGCGCTGGTGGACGACTTCAACCGCATGCTGGCAGAAATCGAGATTCGGGACGAAGCCCTGCGCCGAGAGCGCGCGTCCCTGGGCGAACGGGTCAAACGGCGCACCGCAGATCTGACGGAAGCGATGGAGGAAGCCAAGCGCGCCAACAAGGTCAAGTCCGAGTTTCTTTCCACAGTGAGCCATGAATTGCGGACCCCGCTGACGGCGATCGCCGGCTCGATCGGGCTGGTCGCAGGCGGTGCAATGGGTCCGCTGCCCGAGGGCATTCGAGAGATGCTGAACATTGCCGACAAGAACAGCCAACGCCTGACGTTTCTGATCAACGACCTGCTGGACATGGAAAAACTCCTGGCCGGCAAACTCCACTTCGAACTCCGGACCCAGGAGCTGATGCCGCTGCTGGAGCAAGCCCTGGCCGACAACAAGGCCTACGCAGAACGATTCGGTGTCCGTTATGTGATCCAGCAAACGCTGGAAGGGGTGCTGGTCAACGTGGACGGTCAACGGCTGCAGCAGGTGCTGGCCAACCTGCTGTCAAACGCTGCCAAGTTCTCTCACGAAGGCGGTCTGGTCGAAGTCCGTGTTGAGGCGTTTGATGGCAGTGTCCGCGTCGATGTGATCGACCACGGCTCGGGCATTCCCAGAGAGTTGCATTCGCGCGTTTTTCAGAAGTTTTTCCAGGCCGATGCGTCAGACACCCGGCAAAAAGGAGGTACCGGCCTGGGCCTGGCGATCACGCGCGAGCTGGTGGAGCACATGGGTGGCCAAGTGGGGTTCGAGTCCGAGCCCGGAGTGGGGTCGCGCTTCTATTTCGAGTTGCCGACATGGAACACCGAGTCGTCGTACATGCGTCTGGAGCCCAGGCTGACCGGCGACAGGTCACCGCTGAATGTCCTGGTGGTCGAAGACGATCCTGAGGTGTCACGCGTCCTGTCGTTGATGCTCACCCGTGCCGGCTATCGGGTTGACACCGTGGCCAGCGGAAAGGACGCCTTGGCGCGCTGCCTTGAAGGCGAGTACGCCGCCATCACGCTCGATCTGGCGCTGCCTGACATCAACGGACTGGACGTGATTCGGCGCTTGCGCGCACTTCCTGCCACCCGTCGACTTCCCATCGTTGTGGTTGCTGCGGAGATAGAAGACGGACGCCGCAGCGCCGACCCTGACCTCAAGGGCGTGGTCTGGTTGTCCAAGCCCATTGATCAGGCCCAGCTGATCGCGATGCTCCACGATGTCTGCAGCCTGGGTGCGTCGCGACACACCCGGGTGCTTCACGTCGAGGACGACAAGGCAATGCACAACACCGTGAAGTCCATGGCGGGTGAGCGCTACGACTTCGAACTGGCAACCACCATGCGCGAAGCGCAAGCGCGCGTGGCACTGGAACGCTTCGATGTGGTGTTGTTGGACCTGGCCATGCCCTATTCCTCCGGGTGGGACCTGCTGCCCGCCATTCGTGCGCAGCAACCGGAGGCCAGGGTGGTGATCCTGAGCGAGAGTCAGCTTGATGAACAGGCCGGTGCCCGGGTCGATGCGGTTCTGCACAAGCCCAGTCTGTCACCTTGGTCTTTGCACGAAGCCATGG
>JBIIQD010000570.1:0-2630 GCA_044342265.1 Hydrogenophaga sp.
TCACACCCGTGGTGCCCAGTCACGCCAACGCCTGAAGGAGACACCCATGGCACTGATCGAAAAAATCCACCACGTGGCCTACCGCTGCAAGGACGCCAAGCAAACCGTGGAGTGGTACACCAAACACCTGGACATGAAATTCGTGCTTGCGATCGCCGAGAACGAGGTCCCCTCCACCAAGGCCTGGGACCCTTACATGCACGTCTTCCTCGATGCCGGCAACGGCAACGTGCTGGCTTTCTTCGAACTGCCCGAACAAACACCCATGGGACGTGACGAGAACACACCCGCCTGGGTGCAGCACTTGGCGCTGAAAGTGGATTCCATGGAGACCTTGCTGGCCGCCAAAGACAAGCTGGTGGCTGCTGGCATCGAGGTGCTCGGCCCCACCGATCACACGATCTTCAAAAGTATCTACTTCTTCGACCCCAACGGCCACCGCCTGGAGCTCGCGGCCGACATTGGCACCCCCGAGATGTACCAGAAGCTCGACGAGGTGAAGTGGGACATGCTGGAAGAGTGGAGCCGCACCAAGAAAGCGCCTCAGCACGCCGCCTGGATGCACGACGGCAGCATGGCACGCTGAGGGGAACCGGATGACGCTCCTGAACGAAACGCACGACCCGGGGCTCAGCAGCTGGGTGCCATCGGCCAACAAGCCCAATACTGATTTTCCGATTCAGAACCTGCCATTTGCCGTGTTCCGTCGCCAGGGCTCGGCCGAGGCCTGGCGGGGTGGCGTGGCCATCGGCGACCAGATCGTCGACCTGGCGGCGGCGGTCGCTGCTGGCGTGTTCACCGACGAAGCCGGGCGAGCGGCCCAGGCGGGAGCGCAGCACAAGCTCAACGCGCTGATGGCCATGGGCCAGGGCGCCTGGTCGGCCTTGCGACTGGCCCTTTCACGTGCACTGCGCGAAGGCAGTACGCAGCAGTCGGCCCTGCAGACATGCCTGGTGCCACAGGCACAGGCCGAGTTCGACGTGCCGGCCCTCATCGGCGATTACACCGACTTCTACACCTCCATTCACCACGCCACGAATATTGGCAAGCAGTTTCGGCCCGACAACCCGCTGCTGCCCAACTACAAGTGGGTGCCCATCGGCTACCACGGACGCGCGTCCAGCATCGGTGTGTCCGGGCAGACCTTTCGGCGGCCGAAGGGACAGATCAAAGGGCCACAAGCGGATGTTCCATCGCTGGGCACGAGCCAGCGCATGGACATCGAACTGGAACTGGGCACTTTTGTCGGTCCCGGCAATGAACTTGGCGAAGCCATTGGCATACGAGAGGCCGAGCGGCATATCTTCGGAATCTGCTTGCTCAACGACTGGTCCGCCAGGGACATTCAAGCCTGGGAATACCAGCCACTGGGTCCGTTTCTCTCCAAGAATTTCGCAACCACGATCTCGCCATGGGTGGTGACCATGGAAGCACTGGCGCCGTACCGCGTGAGCCCGGAAAGACCGGAAAGTGATCCGCCACCGCTCCCCTATCTGGATTCTCCCGAGAACCAAAGCCAAGGTGCTCTGGACATCCAGCTTGAGGTCGGACTGCTGACCGAATCCATGCGCTCGTCCGGTGTGCGTGATGCACGCATCTGCAAGACCAGTTACCGACATGCGTACTGGACGCTGGCACAGATCGTGGCCCACCACACCATCAATGGCTGCAACATGCGCCCGGGAGATCTGCTGGGCACGGGGACGCTATCCGGTCCAACACTGGACCAGGCAGGCGCGTTGATCGAACTGACCGAAGGTGGCAAACGGCCCATTCCGCTACCCGATGGCGACACAAGGACCTTCCTTCACGACGGTGACTCCGTTGTATTGCGAGGATGGTGCGAAAAACCCGGGTTCAGCCGAATCGGGTTTGGCGAATGCTGGGGAACATTGCAACCGGCATGTTGAGGTGAGCACGCCTTTCAGTGCCATCAGCTTCGAATGCTTTACCCAACCACATCGGAGTTCAAGATGAATTTTCTTTTCCGTTTGATGCGGTCTAAATATCGGCGCACGCTCGCAGTTTGGACAGAGCTATCGGTCCTATTCCTGGGCTGCCTTCTTTCCACCGGATTGGCCAGAAGCGAAGAATTGCGAGTGATTCACTTCGCCCCAATGAACGGAGAATTGGCGCACTACGCCAAGGATTTGAAAAATGGCATGCAGGCATACTTTAACCATGTGAACGGGAGTGGGGGAGTCAATGGGAACACAATACGGCTGATATCGGTCGACGATTCAGGATCGGAAGCCGAAGTCATTCAGAAAATTGAACAGACAGCAGCCGAATTCAAACCCATCGCCTTCATGTATCTGGTGGGTCCTGCCACCATCGAGGCCACCAATAAATCCGACATTTTCGGACGCATCAAGATTCCGCTCATTGGGACTACACCCGCAGCCTTTCAACTGCGAGAACCCACACGGCCCTTCGTTTTTCACTTGACCCAGGGGGAAGACCAAGAGCACAAGAAATTGGTTCAGCATCTCCGCACAGTAGGGTTTCGCAAAGTTGCGTTGATCCACTGGGACGACATCGGCACTCTTGGCGAAGTCAAGCAATTTGAAGCAGCAGCGGCGCTACCAACTTCTATTGACATCGTTGAGAGGGCCATCGTATCGGCAGGA
>JBIIQD010000572.1:0-2627 GCA_044342265.1 Hydrogenophaga sp.
GTCGCAGGATTGAATCCCAGGGCGGGTCCAGAAAGGCGATGTAGCCGTTCAGCGTCAGGCCCACGGCCACCGACAGCGCGACGACGTCGCAGAAAGGTGCTGAACCCTTGCTGGAGCGCCTTCTTCTTGCCATCACGCGTGACCGTCGCTCATGGACCGCTGGCCTCGCCAGGCACATCGACAGTGGATTGGCCAGTCACCTGCCCGTCCACCACTTCGATGGTCCGGTCGCACCGCTGCGACATGTCCACGTTGTGTGTCACGAACAGCACCGTGGTGCCGTGATCGGTGTTGAAGCGCCGCAGCAGCGCGAACACCTCGTCGGCGCTCTTCGTGTCCAGGTTGCCGGTGGGTTCGTCCGCCAGCAGCAGCGCCGGTCCCATGGCCAGCGCCCGGGCGATGGCCACGCGTTGCTGCTGGCCACCGCTGAGCCTGCCGGCGCCGTTGTCCTTCCAGCGTGTGAGGCCCACGCTGTCGATCAGGGCCTCGGCGCGGGTGCGCATGTCGGCGTTGGCGAATTCCTCCGCCCCAAGCATCGGCAGCATCACGTTTTCCAGCGCCGTGAAGGCGGTGATGAGGTGGTGGTACTGGAACACGAAGCCGATGCTGTGCCCGCGCAGGCTCGTCAGGGCGCGATCGTCCAGTTCTGTCGTTTGCTCGCCGCACACCGAGACCGCGCCAGACGTCGGCCTGTCCAGCAGGCCGATGATGTTGAGCAGTGTGCTCTTGCCCGAGCCCGACGGGCCTACCACGGCACAGAATTCGCCATGGCGCACCGTGAGGTCGATGCCGTGCAGCACCTCGGTTTCAAACGCCGTGCCCACGTTGTAGGCCTTGCGCACGCCGCGCAGCTGCACGACGACAGGATGGGCCACAGCGGGAGCGACCACAGGATCAGCCACGGATCGCCACCACCGGGTCCAGCCGCGCCGCACGTCGGGCGGGGGCCCAGGCAGCGATCAGGCCGGTCACCGTGGCCAGTGCCAGGGCCTCGATGAAGAGTGAGGGCTCAAGCACCAGCGCAAACAGCGGCGTGCCGTCGGCGGTTTTGGCCGATCGCTGCCACAGCACCAGCACACCGGCACCGAGCGCACTGCCCGCCACCGATCCCGCCAGGGCCAGCAGCCCACCTTGCAACAGGAACACCCGCATCACCTTCCCCTGCGTGATGCCCATGGCACGCAGGATGCCGATCTCGCGCGACTTCTGCACCACCACCACGGCCAATACGCTGGCGATGCCAAACGCCACCGACAGGCCGACGAAGAAGCGGATCGCATTGTTCGACGTGCTCTGCGCAGCGATCGCCGTGAACAGCTCGGCGTTGGTCTTGATCCAGCTGTCGGCCTCCACGCCGGTGGCGGCCGTGATGCGTTGCGCCACCACCTCGGCGGCATAGACATCACGCACGGTCACGTCCAGGCTGGTCACACCGCCGGGCAGCGCCAGCAGGCTCTGCGCGGTGCGCAGGGCGACGAAGGTGCTGCGCTCGTTGGCGCCCTTGTTGCCCAGATCGAAGATGCCGGCGATGGTCAGCGTGGTGTCACCGCCCGCCACCGTGGTCAGCCGCAGCTTGTCGCCCACACCCACGCCCAGCGCGGTGGCCAGTTCGGTGCCCACCAGAATGCCACTGCCCGTCAGTTCGGCCTGGCCTTGAACGATCTTGGACGGCAAGCTGACGATGCGGTAGTACAGCGCCGGCTCGATACCGGCCACGGTGATGGCCCGGCTGGCGCTGCCGCGCACGACCAGTGCGGAGCCGCCGGCCAGCGGCGACACCACCTGCACCTCGGGCATTGCCCGGATCTGCCCGGCCACGGCCTGCCACTGGTCGATCGACTTCAGGCGCTGCAAGGGCACCTGCACGGTGGCCGCTTCCATTTCGTCTGGGCGGGCGTACCCGCCCAGTCGCAACGGCCGCGTCACTTCCTTCGGCGGCAGCAGCTGAATGTGCCCCTGCGCCGACAGGACGCGCGCGATGAAATTGGCCTGCAGCCCTGTCATGAGCGCCGACATGAAGACGATCACGGCCACCCCCAGGGCTACGCCGGCCACAATGAACATGGTCTGCAGGCGTCCCTCGCGCAGGAAGCGGATGGCGATGATCCATTCAAAGGGCAGCCAGGTCTTGAACATCGTTGTGGCGCCTGGCCTTACGGTGACTTTGGGGCCACCGGCGCGGCCGCTGCTGGCGGCAGGGTGCGAACGCGCGCACCGGGCGCGGTACCCTCCGCGCCGACCAGCACCTCGTCGCCCGCGGACAGGCCCTCCAGCACCTCGGCCAGGCCGCCGCTGTTCAGGCCCAGTCGCACTGGCCGGCGCACCGCGTGCCGGCCCTCCAGGCGCAGCACCCATGCACCGGCACTCACGTCGTGCACGGCAGACAAAGGCACGATCAGGACCTGTTCACGGCGCGCCACCGCAATGTCCACCGACACCGTCATGTCCTGCCTCAAAGTGGCGGGCGGTGCACCGACGTCGAATTTGACCTCGACCGCACCGGTGCTCGCATTCACACCCGGGTTGATGAAGGCCAGCGTGGCCGAAAAGCGCTGCGCCGGGTAGGCATCGGCCGACGCCAGGGCCTGCTGCCCCAGAGCCATCAGCGCGAGGTTTTTTTCATCGAT
>JBIIQD010000571.1:0-2627 GCA_044342265.1 Hydrogenophaga sp.
CTGCAGAGGAGCGCACTGTCCTGTATGTGCAGGTCTACGACGAGAATACTCTGCGCATTGCCGCCCGGTGGCGTCAGGTGCTGCTCGATCTGCCGGGGGGCGTGGGCTTGCAAGTGGCGCCGGTTGAAAACGTCGTTCGCGCAGCCGAGCTGCGCCAGCAGCGGCGCCCTGCGCCTTGGCCCAGGCCAACGTTCATCCTTCACGACCCTAGCAGCCGCCGATGTGCCAAAGCACTCGCGGGCTTTCTTAAAGAGCGTTTGGCACCTTTGCCGGCGGGCAACAAGGCCAGCGCTGGGGCCGACGACAAAACGTGGATGCGCGACCTTCCTGCCACGCAAACCAATCGGCGCGCTGAGGTGATCGAGCTGTGGTTGCCCACAGGGAGCTTGAGCGACGCTCAAACATCGGCGGTGGTGTCGAGATAAGAGGCGTTGTCGAGGCAGTCGTGCACGCTGCGCCACCTGGGAGGTCTGTCGATTGGTCGTGTCACGAGACCTTCACGCTATTGACTTATGCTGCACTTTGCCGGATTCTGCGGCTGGCAGTTTCTCTGCCGGTCGCATGGCGGCGACGGCTGACTCTCCCTGTTCACCCCTTCTCTGAAAGCGAAATCCCATGAAGAGCAAGATCTCTCGCGTGGCCCTGGCTGCGCTGCTGCTGGTGGCTGGCGCCGCCCATGCACAAGACAAGACCCTTCGCCTGCTGACCTGGGCCGACTATGTGCCCAAGGACGTGCTGGAACAGTTCACCAAAGAGACCGGGATCAAGGTCGAGGTGACGCTGTCGAACAACGAAGAGATGATCTCCAAGCTGCGCGCCACCGCTGGCGCCGGATTTGACCTGGCCCAGCCCAGCCAGGACCGGATTGCCGGCCCGCAGCGAGAGTTTGGTATCTACAAACCCCTGGACCTTTCCAAAATCAAGTCGGAACAATTCATCCCCTCGATGATGGAAGCCACCAAGATCAACACTACAGTGGGTGGAAAGGTCTATGCGGTGCCACATCTCTGGGGTACCGATGGGCTGGCGGTCAATACCAAGTTGTCCAAAGTGGTCGACTACACCGACCTGTGCGCTGCTGAGAACGCCGGCAAGGTCAGCATGCGCCTGAAGCGCCCGACGCTGATCGCGTTTGCTTTCTCGATGGGCAAGAACCCGTTCGCGCTTTACAGCGACGCGAAAGCCTATACCGCGCTGATGGAAGATGTGGGCAAGACCCTGACTGAGTGCAAAAAAAACGTGAAGTTCTACTGGGACGGGAAAGACCAGTTGCTGACTGGTATGCGGACCAACGAGTTGACTGCGGCCATGATGTGGGACACCGGCACCTGGGGTCTGAGCAAGGAAAAGCCAGAGGTTAAGTACCTTGCGCCCAAATCTGGCGCGCTGGGCTGGATTGATACCTTTGCCCTCCCATCCAAAGGCAAGAACGATGAAGCCGCTTATGCCTGGATCAACTTCAACATGCGTCCTGAGATAGCGGCCAAAGTGGCGACTGCAGTGGGCAACTTCACTGCCAGCAAAGGTGCTGATCAAGGCATGGACCCGGTGCTCAAAAAGCAGTTTGCTGACAGCTTCCCCGATGCCGCGCTTAAGAACATCAAGTGGTACCCGGCTGTGCCTGCGGGCATTGAAGACATCGAAGGTCGCGTGCTCGACCGCGTCAAGGCCGCCAAGTAAGCCGATGCCTGCGCCACCCGCCGTGCCCGCTTCCCCGGCGGATCGCGCGGGCGCCTTTGATCTGGAGATCCAGACCGTCCGCAAACGCTATGGTGCGTTTGCGGCGGTTGACGACCTGAGCTTCGGCGTCCGCCAGGGGTCCTTTTTCTCCATTCTCGGTCCCTCTGGTTGCGGCAAGACCACGCTGCTGCGCATGATCGCGGGTTTCATCGAGCCTGACGCGGGTGACATCGTCATCAAGGGCGCCTCCATGCGAGGCGTGCCGCCCAACCGGCGTCCGGTGAACATGGTGTTTCAGCACCTGGCGCTGTTCCCGATGATGAGCGTGGGCGAGAACATTGCCTACGGGCTCGAGCGGCGAGGTATCAAGAGTGGTGCGGCCAAAGACAAAGTCACCGACATGCTGCGGCGCGTCGGACTTCCGGGTAGCGAAGGCAAGCGCATCGATCAGCTCTCGGGCGGACAGAAGCAGCGGGTGGCCATTGCGCGTTCGCTGGTGCTCGAACCGGCGCTGCTGTTGCTGGATGAGCCGCTGGGCGCGCTGGACCTCAAGCTGCGCGAGCACATGAAAGTCGAGCTCAAGCAGTTGCAGGCCGAGATCGGCACCACCTTCGTTTACATCACGCACGACCAGAGCGAGGCGCTGGTCATGTCGGACCAGGTCGCGGTGATGAACCAAGGCCATTTCGAGCAGCTCGGTTCGCCGCAGGAGCTCTATTACCAGCCCAAGACCTCATTCGTTGCCGGCTTCGTGGGCAACAACAACCGTTTCGAAGGCCAGATCGAATCGCGCAATGGCGAGCAGGTGCTGCTGCGCACCGCCAGCGGCCTCGCGCTGTGGGCTCAGCGAGTGGGTGCTGTCGAGCAAGGTGGGGCGGCGACCGTCTACATCCGCCCCGAAGCCATTGAGATCGGGCGCAGCCCGCGGGAGCTGCCAGCCGGCGAAC
>JBIIQD010000573.1:0-2624 GCA_044342265.1 Hydrogenophaga sp.
ACCCGATGCTCAAAGCCCGCATGCGCGCGGTGCTGCCCGCCTGTGTGCGCAACGGCGTGACCATCATCACCAACATGGGTGCTGCCAACCCCTTGGCCGCTGGGCGGGCGGTGCTGGACGTGGCGCGCGAACTCGGCCTCTCGCGCCTGCGTGTGGCGGTGGTGACGGGGGACGACGTGCTGCCCTGGGTGCTGGCGAACGACGTGGCGCTGATGGATTCTCCCGATTCGGTGCGTTCGCTCGATGGTCGCCTGGTCTCCGCCAATGCCTACCTGGGCGCTGACACCTTGTTGCCCGCGCTGCAGGCGGATGTGAATGTGATCGTCACCGGCCGCGTCGCCGACCCCTCGCTGTTTCTCGCGCCGCTCATGGCCCACTTCGGCTGGGCGGCGGACAACTGGCACAGGCTGGGTCAGGGTCTGCTGGTGGGGCATCTGCTGGAATGTGCGGCGCAGGTCAGCGGCGGCTATTTGGCCGACCCTGGCTATGTGGACGTGCCCGATCTGCACCGCGTGGGCTTCCCGCTGGCCGAGGTGTCGGCCGACGGCAACGCGGTCATCACCAAGCTGCCGGGCACCGGCGGCCGGGTGGACCGGCTCAGCTGCACCGCGCAACTGCTCTACGAAGTGGAAGATCCGGCGGACTATCTGCAAGCCGATGTGACCGGGGACTTTTCGCAGGTGCGTTTCGAACAGCTGGCCGCCGATCGCGTGGGGGCGCAAGGCGCCACGGGCCGCGCACGTCCGGAGCCGCTGAAGGTCACGCTGGGTTACCGCGATGGCTTCATCGGTGAGGGCCAGATTTCGTACGCCGGACCGGGCGCCCGCGCCCGCGGTGAACTTGCGCTGCACATCCTGCGCCAGCGCCTGCAGGACGCGACGCTGCCGCACGGCCTGAGCGGCCACGAGCACCGCGCCGAGCTGATCGGCGTGAACGCCATGCACGGTCCGCAGCTGGGTGCCGACCACGAACCCTACGAGGTGCGTGTGCGCCTCGCGGTCCGCTGCGCCACCCGCGAACAGGCCGAGGCGGTGGGGCAGGAGGTGGAAGCGCTGTACCTCAACGGCCCGGCGGGCGGTGGCGGCGTGACGCACTCGGTGCGCGAGGTGGTTGCCGTCGCGTCGGCGCTGGTGCCGCGCTCGGCTGTGCGCCCGCGCTGCGACATCCTCGAACTTCATGCCGACGCCTGACATGCAAGGCCCCACCACCGCATCCCCGCTTGTCCGCACACTGCGCGACATCGCACTGGCGCGCTCGGGCGACAAAGGCAACCGTGCCACGCTCAGCGTCCTCGCGCTCGATCCCAAGGACTATCCGTTGATCGAACGACTGCTGACGGCCGAGCGCGTGCAGGCCCACTTTGCGGGCGTGGTACAGGGCGAGGTTCGGCGGTACACGCTGCCCCACCTGGGGGCGGTGCACTTCGTGATGTTCGATGCGCTGGGCGGCGGCGTCACCCGCTCGCTGGCGCTTGACGCCCACGGTAAAACCCTGAGCGCGGCCGTGCTGGATCTGCCGCTCTGAGGCCTACACTGGCCGATCCCATTCACAACACCAACAGGAGACATCCATGCGTTCTGTGTTCCGACTGATGGCCACCGCCGTTGCAGCGCTCGCCTGCTCATCGCCCGTTCTCGCCCAGGCCTGGCCAGACAAACCCATCAAGGCGGTGGTGCCCTTCGCCGCCGGCAGCGCCACCGACCAAATCGGTCGGGCCTTCGCGCAGAAGATGCAGGAATCGCTGGGCCAGCCCATCGTCATCGACAACAAGCCCGGCGTGAACGGCATGCTGGGCGCCGACGCGGTGGCCAAGGCCACACCCGACGGGTACACCATTCTGATCGGCACCAACAGCACCAACGCGGCCCTGAAAAGCCTGATGAAGCAGCTGCCCTATGACCAAGACAAGGCCTTTGCGCCCGTGGCTTACCTGGGCTCGGTGCCGCTGATCATGGCGGTGCACCCCGACGTGCCAGCCAAGACCCTCAAGGAGTTCGTGGACCTGGCCAAGGCCAAGCCGGGCAGCATCAACTTCGCCAGCGCCAGCACCTCGCAGCTGGTGTCCACCGAGATGCTGGCCGGCATGGCCGGCATCCAGCTGACCAACGTGCCGTACAAGAGCGGCCCGGCGGCGATGACCGACCTGATCGGCGGCGTGGTGCAGATGTTCAGCGCCGACTTTGCGGTGATGTTGCCGCAGGTGAAAGCGGGCAAGGTGCGCGGTCTGGCGGTCACCTCCAGCAAGCGCTCCCCCGCGGTGCCCGAGCTGCCCACGGTGAACGAGGCGCTGGGTCTGAAGGACTACGAGCTGATCGCGTACTTCGCGATCTTCGCGCCCGCCGGCACCCCGGCCGAGGTCGTGGCCAGGCTCAACAAGGCGGCAAACGACGCCGCCAACAGCAAGGAAGTGCAGGACAAATTTGCCGGCATCGGCTTTGCGGTGGAGCCCGGCACCCCGGCCGATCTGGCACGCCGCAGCGTGACCGAGACCGCCAAATGGGCCAAGGCGATCCGCGACGCCAAGATCGAGCCGCAATAAGCCCCGACCATGAGCCTGCGTCCGACCCTCGACTTCCTGCTGCACGACTGGCTGGCCGCCGAAGCGCTCAGCCAGCGTGAGCGTT
>JBIIQD010000574.1:0-2623 GCA_044342265.1 Hydrogenophaga sp.
GGTGATGCTGCGTCGGGAGGACCCTATAGACAATGTCAAGCGAGTAGTAACACCCGTACCGAGAAGAAGGCTTGTCGCTGCGACTGAAGCGCCCAAAGCGCAGATCACTCGATCTCTAGAACAATCTCGGAGTTTCGTCGGCGTTCTCTGCTGTTGAAAAGGTGCGTCCGCATGGCAGAGCGAGCATCCTCCCCATTCTGACGTCGAATCGCGTCAAGGATCGACAGATGCTCGAGGTTGACGAAGCGAAGATAGTCCTTTTGTTGTTCGGTTCGTCGCCCATCTCTGTCCAGCCGAGAACGGGGAATCATTTTTTTTCCAAGGAACTCCAAGAGTTCGACGTACAGAGGATTCTGTGTAGCACGCGCTATCTCAAGGTGAAAATGGAAGTCTGCCTCTACTGCATTCTCTCCGCTTTCCACAAGACTTGAGAATGCATCTAAAGCATCTTGCAAAACGGTCATGTGGCGATCAGAGCGCCGTTGAGCAGCAAGAGCAGCACTTTCGCATTCCACCGCTGTACGCAGCTCGAGCATCGCGATCACGTCATGTAAGGTAGTGACCTGATCCAGTGTGATGCGGAATGCATGTTCATATGCCTGGCTTGCGGCGAATGTTCCAACGCCATGTCGTGTCACCACGATATTGGCAGCACGCAACCTCGATATTGCTTCACGCACGACAGACCGACTCACATCGAACTCAGTGATGAGGCAACTCTCGCTCGGCAACCTCATACCAGGCAACCAGCGTCCCTCCCGAATTCGGTCGCCCAGCACTTTCGCTAGTTCAACAGAAAGCGAACCGACTCGGCTCAAAGGCATATTGACTCCTTCATGAGCGAAGTTGTGATGTGAACCGCACCGGTTTCTTGGGGACCTGTTGTTTTGGTCGGACCTACACCGCTGGGCTTTGACGGGCGAGTTGCAGATGGTAGCTTGCCCCAGCACTTGCAGGCGAGATGGCTCCCATGGATCCGGGCTGTCTGTGATGTTTGAACCCGTCATCCATTCCAGCGTTGCCAGATCAGGCTGATTCGCCCAGGTTCTCGTGGAAGGCCACTGCATCTCGCTTCCAGTAGGCCGCTGCGCGCACAGCGTGCCGTTCAACACCCTGTTCTTCCACCAGCACCCGGCGCAGGGCAGCCATGCTGGAGGCCTCCCCTTCACACCAGGCAAAGCCCTCGCCCGCGGGGCGCTGCCATGCGCGCACGGCGGCGAGGCACTGCGCTTCATTGCTCACCCATTGAAGCTGCACATTCGCGGCGCAGGACAGCGGCCGGTGATCTGCTGAGTCGGCCATCTGGACGATGGCAAACACGGTCGCGCTGACCGGCAGTTCGGACAGCCAGCGGGCGATGGCGGGCAAGGCGGTGGCGTCGCCCACCAGCAAGTGCCAGTCCAGATCCATCGGCACGATGAACGAACCCCGAGGCCCGCCGATGCCCAACTGCTGCCCGACGCTGGTCTTCGCCGCCCAGGGTCACACTGCGGACGTGAGGGCTGAGCGTTTCCACGCGCCGAACAATGAGGCTGCGGCGCTAGAGTTCGTGGCGCACGCGCTGCACGCGCGAACCACCCACTGCCGTGACTGGGGTTTGTTCGGTGCGGCTCAGGATGGGGTGCCCGCCACCATCCAGCGATCCAGCCGTGGCTTGATCAAGAACGCCATGCACAGGCCGATCATCACGCCCACCGGCAAGGATTTGAGAAAGGCCATCGCCCACTGCGCCACAAAGCCCTCTCCCAGCCCGTTGTTGCTAAAGGTCACCGCGCTTGCAAGCATCAGCTCCATCACGACCGCCGTGCACAACGCCAACACCACCTTCACGGCCACGTTGGGCAAGGAGCTCAGCCGTGGCTTGAGCACTCGGTCGAGCGCCATCATGATGTACATGCCCAGTGGCATCACCGGCAACGCGGTGAAAAAAGCGCGCATCCAACGCGCCCCGAAGTCGTCGACCCAGCCGATGTTGAGCCAGGTGATCACACCGCTGAGGACCAGACCAATGGCCGGCACCATGGTGAACATAGGCAACAGTCGGCGCCAACGGGGCGCAGAGGCCGCCGGGCGCGAGGCCGGGTCAGCAGCAGACTTTGAAGCAGCAGAGTTGTTCATGACGACAGATTTGGTTGACAATATCAACACTTTAATCGATCTGGTTGACATAGTCAACAAAATAACATGAGTCCACGTTCCACCCCCCGGGCATCTGCAGCGGCCGAGGCCTTTCTGTCGCTGTTTGGCAGCATGAGGCAGGCGATACGGCTGCAACTGCAGAGCGACGGCGGACCGTCGACCGCCCCCATGCTGCTGCGCATGTTGCAGCTGTGTCAGCGGCAGCCTGGCATCACCCAGCAGGGCCTCGCCCACCTCACGGGCCGGGACAAGGGTCAGGTCGCACGACTCGTGAAGGAACTGGTCGACGAGGGTCTTCTGACCCGTGAGGCCCACCCCGAAGACCGGCGCAGCCACCGACTGCAGCCTACTGTGGCGGGGCTGGCCGCGGTGGAGCATTTCGAGACGGCCGATGCAGCGGTGGCCGAACTGATCTTCGGCGAACTGAGCACCGCTGAACTGGGCACCCTGACCGAGCAGCTCACTCGCCTGAAGAACCGGCTGG
>JBIIQD010000050.1:0-10365 GCA_044342265.1 Hydrogenophaga sp.
CATGCGACCACTCGCACCGGCCACGCACACGCGGTGCGGATTCGTCACGGCGGCGTTCAACGCCCAGCCCCCGGAGGTTCCAGCGGCGGGTAGGCCGTTTCAGGCACCGCGGGCGCCAGTCCTGCGGGCGCATCGGCATTGCTGGCCTGGAATTTCTTCAACTGTTCCTGCGTCGCCTCCAGCGCAGGCAGCTTCTCTGACTTGCGCCGCGAATCCAGCGATGACACGAATTCAGCTTCACTGGGCAGTTCGTCGGATTCAACCCGTTCCAACACGTCAGCCTTGAAGAACACAGTCAGTCGGCGGTTCTGGGCTGCCTGACCCTGGCGCTTGAACGTGAATACGTAGTCCCAACGGTCGGCATGAAAAACGCTGGTCAACAAAGGAGATCCCAGCAATCCCTTGACCTGGTCGCGCTGCAGTCCGGGCTGCAAGGCCTGGGCTTGCTCCTTGGTGACCACGTTGCCCTGCAGGATGTCCACCTTGTAGGGTGTCACCAGTCCACCGGCGCTGGGCAGCGCATTGCGCACACTGGAACAGGCGCTCAGGGCAAGGCAGGCCACAGCCAGAGAAACTGAAAGAATGCGCATGAAAACCCGCGAGTGAAGGTGCATCCGACCGCAGAACCCATCGGGTTTGCCCACCGCCGGAGCACGCTGACGATATGATCCGGCCATTGTAGCCCCGGGGTTCCTCGCTGCCCCTATCGCCACCGAGTGACCAGACCGCCTCATCTGCCATGTCCAATATCGACGAACTCAAGAGCACGGGGCTCAAGGCCACGCTACCTCGGCTGAAGATCCTTGAAGTGTTCCAGAATGCCAAGCGGCGTCACATGACGGCCGAGGATGTCTATCGGGTCTTGCTGGAAGAGCGCTCGGACATCGGGCTGGCGACGGTCTACCGGGTGCTGATGCAGTTCGAGCAGGCTGGACTGCTGACCCGCAGCAACTTCGAGTCGGGCAAGGCGGTGTATGAGCTCAACGAAGGCGAGCACCACGACCACCTGGTGTGCCTGGACTGTGGCCGTGTCGAAGAGTTTTTCGATCCCGAGATCGAAAAACGCCAACAGATCGTGGCCAAAACGCGCGGCTTTGTGCTGCAGGAACACGCGCTGTCGCTCTACGCGACGTGCAGCAAAACCGACTGCCCACACCGCAGCAAGGGCTGAGCCGCGAGGCACGACCCCTGCGGCAGCAGAGCGTGGGGGCAACGGGCCAGCCGCCGGGCCGCCCCAAGGCTGGCAAAGCCCCCTTGGGGGGCAGCGACCCGCGCAGCGGCGGAGCGTGGGAACACTACCCTCACTCGCCCCGTGACATCGCAGCGCGGTGACGCGAGACAAACTCCTGATACGTGTCTATGCCTCGGAACTGCAAGATGGTATTGCGCACCGCTGCCTCGACCAACACGGCGATATTGCGCCCGGCCACCACCTGAATCACGGCTTTGCGCACGGGCACACCCAGCACATCCTGATGCAATGGCTCGTGCGGCATGCGGTCGTAGTCGCGCTCCATGGTTTCCTTGCGCACCAGATGCACGATCAATTGCAGCCGCATCTTGCGGCGCACGGCCGTTTCACCAAAGATGGCCTTGATATCGAGCAATCCGATACCGCGCACCTCCAGCAGGTTCTGCAACAGCTCCGGGCAACGTCCCTCCACGCTGGTCTGGTTGATGCGGTAGAGGTCCACCGCATCGTCCGCCACCAAGCCGTGACCACGAGAAATCAACTCCAGGCCCAGCTCGCTTTTTCCCAGCCCAGACTCGCCAGTGATCATCACACCCATGCCCAGGATGTCCATGAAAACCCCATGCATGGAGGACCGGTCGGCAAAGTGCCGCGAAAGATAAGCGCGCAGGACGTCGATGACGAAGGCCGCCGGTTCGGGCGTGGCGAACATCGGAATCTGCGCCCGCTCAGCCATCGCCATCAACGCATCGGGAACCACTTGGCCATCGGCCACGATCAGCACCGGCGGCTCCAGCGTCACAATGCGAGAAATGCGGCGCAGGTTGTCTTCGACATTCTGGCTGGTGAGATACGCTTTTTCGCGTTCCCCAACCACCTGCACCCGATATGGGTGGATGTAGTTGAGATACCCGACCAGGTCAGCGCCTGAGCGCGCCTCTCGAACGGCCACTTCGTCGAAGCGGCGCTCAGAGGCACCCAGGCCTGCGACCCATTGCCACTTCAGCGCTTCGCGGTGGTCTTCAAACAGGACGTCAGCACTGACGACGGTCGGTTTCATGCAGCCGCGTGGGCAGACTGCCAACCGGTGATCAGTGCGTGCAGCGCGGCCGCATCGTCAGAAGCCTTCATCTTCTCGCGCAACTGGCTGTCGCTGAGCAATTCAGCAATCTCCGACAGAATTTCCAGGTGCTTTTGAGTGGCTGCCTCGGGCACCAGCAGGAAAATCATCAGCTGCACCGGTTGCTCGTCAGGCGCGTCGAAGCCGATCGGGCTGGCCAGCTGGAATACCGCAGCCAGCGGCTGTTTGAGGCCTTTGATGCGGCCATGGGGAATGGCCACGCCATGACCCAGACCGGTGGAGCCCAGCCGTTCACGGGCAAACAGACTGTCGGTGATCAGCGCGCGGTTCAACCCATGTAGGGTCTCGAACAACAGACCCGCCTCTTCAAAAGCGCGCTTCTTGCTGGTGGCATCGACGCCAACAAGCACCTGCGTGGCAGGCAAGATCACGGATAGACGGTTCATTTTGGCCTCTTCGAAGCGCAAATTATGCCGACTAGAAATTGCTTGCCTAGGTTGATGCCACAAAAAAGCCGCTTGACTTTCCAAACGGCTTGTTGCAACGCAGCAGGCCCATCGGCTTGGCGACGGGCTCAGCGGAGATTCACATCAGCCGTTTCGCCGAGTCATGGTGGTGGTCCTGGGTTTTGTCTTTGTAACGAAGTACCTGACGGTCGAGCTTGTCGGTCAGTTCGTCCACCGCAGCATACAGGTCGGCATGGGCGCACTCCGCAAACAGGTCTTTGCCCTTGACATGGATGTTGCATTCCGCTTTTTGTCGCATGTCCTTTTCCTTCAGGTTGTCCACTGTCAGCAGCACCTTGATATCGACCACCTGGTCGAAGTGTCGGGAGATGCGTTCTAGCTTCGAAGTGACGTAGCCGCGCAGGGCGGGCGTGACTTCAAGATGGTGACCGCTGATCGTCAGGTTCATAAAGGAGCCTCCTTGGTTCCGGGTTGACACAAGCCGCCGGAAGGGCAGACCTCCCTGCGGCCACGGGGATGTCGTGAGCCCACTATGCCCACGAATCGGCTGCTGTGCAAGCCTGCACTGCAGCAATGGTCACAAAAGCACACCAAGGTCCTCACCCCGTGCTGTGCCATGCGGTCAAAATCATGCAGGCCCGGGCATTTTCTCGGGGGCGTGGGTGGCGGCTTGTGCCATGATGATTTCACGTTGTCCCTCGATACGCTGATCACTCACAACCTTCTGCTCCCTTCTCGGCCCAAGCCCGAGGCGGGGGGTTGCGCATTGGTGCTGATGGGTGGAGGGGCTCGCACCGCGTATCAGGCCGGCGTACTCAAGGCCCTTGCCGTGATGCACGCCCACTGGCACGCGGATGGAAGCCTGCCTGGCGACGGCTTCCCGTTTCGCTGGCTGTTCGGCACCTCTGCCGGCGCTCTCAACGCTGCCTACCTGGCCAGCCGCGCCTGCGAGGGACTGCAGGCCTTTCATGGACTGTCGTCGTTCTGGAGCGCCTTGCGTTCGGACCAGGTCTATCGGCTCGAAGCCCCGGGCTGGGTCCGGGCCAACCGCGTCGTCGCCGGGCTCACGCTGGCGCGTCAGGTGCGGCGGCACCGGGCGCTGCTGGATACGTTGCCGCTGGTGGACACCTTGCACCGAGCAATCAGCTTGCACGAGCTGGAGCGCAGTCTGAACGCCGGGCACATCGATGCGCTGGGCGTCACCGCGTCAAGCTACACCACCGGAGAGCACTGGACCTTTTGCCAAACCCGACCAGAGGAGAGTCTCAAGCCTTGGCGCCGTCCAGGCCGGCGGGCCGACTTTCAGCCCATCACCATTGAGCATCTGATGGCCTCCAGCGCCATTCCGTTCCTTTTTCCTGCGGTGCCGCTGTGGGTGGAAGGTCACCAGGAACACTTCGGCGACGGCTCCATGCGTCAACTCTCGCCACTGTCGCCTGCGATCCAGTTCGGCGCCCGCCGCATTCTGGCCATTGGCGTGGGCCAGCCCCAGCGCTCAGGTTTGGCTGCGCGTGTGACCAGCAGGCCGACCGCGGGCACCATCGCTGGCCATGCCATGGCCAGCGTGTTCCATGACACGCTGCAAACCGATGTGGAACAGACCCAACGTGTCAGCCAGACGCTCGCGCAGCTGCCGCCCGAGCTTGCTGCCGCACTGCCCTACCATCCCGTGCAGGTCATGGCCCTGCAGCCGAGCTTCTCACTGGACGAATTGACCCGAAAACACATCTCCAGCTTACCCGCGGCCACGCGCAACACGCTGGTGGGCCTGGGCGCACTGGACACGGGTCGAGGCGCGACCGGCAGCGCTTCGTCGCTGGCCAGCTACCTGATGTTCGAGCCTCCTTTTGTCAACGCGCTGATCGAGCTGGGCGAGCACGATGCCTGGCGCCGACAGGCCGATCTGAGGGCCTTTTTCGTGCCGTCTTCCTCGCTGGGCAGCCATGGAGCGGTGCCATAATCTTGGCTTGTCAATGTCACGAGCCTCTCATGGAAAGCACTCCCCCCAGTTGCGTGCTTTCAGCCTTCCGCGCGCCTGTCTGATCTGATGTTCATGCGGCCGGTCGGCTGAAAGCGCCGTCCGAACCCGCCCCCCCCGACGCACCTTGCGTCCGGTTTTGCCAGACACCCCGCCCGGGAGCCCCCATGCTCAACGTCTTCACCCTGGCCAATGGCCGCCTGTTTCAGGAAGAAATCGAGTCGCTCGAAGAGCTGACCCAATTCAAACCCATCTGGGTCGACCTTGAAAACCCCACGCCTGAAGAGCGTCGCTGGGTCAAACAACACTTCGGCCTGTCCATTCCCGAAGACGCGATGGACGAGGACATCGAGGAATCGGCCCGGTTCTTTGAAGAGGACAACGGCGAACTGCACATCCGCTCGGATTTCCTGATCGATGACGAAGACAACCCGCGCGCGATTCGCGTGGCTTTCATCCTCAACCAGCACAACGCCGAGCTCAAAAGCCAGGGTGTGCTGTTTTCGATCCACGATGAGGACGTGCCTGTGTTCCGCCTGCTGCGCATGCGCGCGCGCCGCATGCCTGGCCTGATCGAGGATGCCAAGGACGTGTTGCTGATGCTGTTCGACGCCGACGCCGAGTACTGCGCCGACACGCTCGAAGACATCTACGACGAACTCGAGGCCGTCAGCCGTCAGGTGCTTGCCGGAGCGGTCACCGACAACAAAGCCGGCGAGGTGCTGGCCGCCATTGCTCGCCACGAAGACATGTCTGGCCGTATCCGCCGCAACGTGATGGACACCCGACGCGGGGTGAGTTTTTTGATGCGCAGCCGCATGCTCAACGCCGAACAGTTCGAGGACGCACGCCAGATTCTGCGCGACCTCGACTCGCTGGACGGCCACACCGCTTTCCTGTTCGACAAGATCAACTTCCTGATGGACGCGACCGTTGGTTTCATCAACATCAACCAGAACAAGATCATCAAGATTTTCTCGGTGGCCAGCGTGGCCTTGTTGCCGCCGACCATGATCGCCAGCCTGTACGGCATGAATTTCCAGTACATGCCCGAGCTGAGCCAGAAGTGGGGCTACCCGTTTGCGCTGGGCCTGATGGTGCTGTCGGCGGTGGTGCCGATGCTGTACTTCCGCAAGCGTGGCTGGTTGAAGTGACGATGCAGCGGGGTCAGAGCCAGCCCCGCTCGATGAACTCGGTCACGTCGTGGCAGCGTGACTCCAGCGGGTGGGCCAGCGCCGCCTCGACGATGCGCCGCACGCCATCGGCATAGGGCGCGTTGCCCGTCACCAGCGTCTCCAGGCGCAGGCTGCAGTCGCCCTCGCCGATCTCGATGCGGTGGAACGCATGGCGCGCCAACTGTTCCTCGGTCAGGCCCAGCCCGGCCGATTGATGCGCCGGATCGCGCACCGAGGCGATCGCCTCGGACGCCAAGCCCAGCGAAGCGGCGATGGCCACCGCCGTGCCCGGCACCGAGGTCTTGCCAGCCTGGTGCGATTCGGTGACGCGGATCGTTTCGCCGCGGAACCACGGCCCGCTGCGTGAGAGCATCGCCATGAACTTGAGCATCAGCAGGTTGGCGTTGGCACAGACCACCACCGGCACACCGTCCGCCAGAGCCGCGATACCGGTGCCGGTGGAAAGTTCGATCAGGGGCAGCGAGCGCTCGCGGCAGAAACGCAGGATGTCCGGCAGCTCCCGTCCCGAACCGGCGTGCACCACGGCCTGCACCAATGGGAAGCACGCCTGTTCAGACCAGGAACGGGCGCCGGGCGACAGACCGCTGAGCAGTTCGCGCGCCAGCTTGCCCGAACCGGCGATCAGGATGGGGCAAGGGGTCATGCGCGCAAAAGCGTGTCGATCAACGCGCCGCTGTACCTCGACGCGACCTCGCGAAGGAATCGGGGGAAGTCCACATGCGCCGCGTCATCGGCACGGTCGGAAATCGTGCGCACCACGGCCAGCGGCACACCGAAGTCGTGACAGACCTGGGCAAAGGCCGCGCCCTCCATCTCCACCGCCAGCGCATCGGGCAGCTCGCGCTGCAGCGCCTGGCTCTCGGCGGTGGTGGCAACGAAGCGGTCGCCGCTGATCAGCAGACCCTGATGCAGCTTTGGCGTACAGAGGCCGAAAGCCTTGACGGTTGGTGCGCCCAGTTGCTGCGGCAGTCTGTGCAGCATGCGTTCGCAGGCCAGTTCCAGCGCGTCGGACAGGGCAGCGTCGGCCTCAAAGCGGGAGCGCCCGTAAAACGGCACCTCATGCCGGGGAAAGATCGGCGAGGCGTCCATGTCGTGCTGCAGGAATGAGCGCGCCAGCACCACATCGCCCACATTCACGCCCTGACCCAGACCGCCGGCCACGCCGGTGAACACGATACGCTGCACCTTGAAGCGGTCGATCAGCAAGGCCGCGGTCGCGGCCGCCGACACCTTGCCGACGCCCGACAGCACCGCCACCACATCCTGCCCGTGCAGATGCCCGACCCAGAACTCGCGCCTGCCCACCGTCTCCTTCTGTTCGTCGGGCATGAGCGCCAGCACGCTGGCGAGCTCGTCGTGCAGGGCTGAAACGATGGCGATGCGAGCAGTGGATGGCATGCCCGTATTGAACCAGAAACCAGCATGTCACCCGAGCGTGCTGCGCAAGGCAGAACGCGGCGGAACCGGCTTTGCCGGGCCGCATCGCGTTGCCCCCTGGGGGGTGACGCCGCAGGCGGCGCGGGGGGTTACTTCTTCGGGGGTTACTTCTTATCCCGGAGCTCGCGGCGCAGGATCTTGCCCACCGGCGTCTTGGGCAGCTCAGTGCGGAACTCCACCACCTTGGGTTGCTTGTAGCCGGTCAGATTGGCCTTGCAGAAGTCGCGAACCTGACCCTCGGTCAGTGAAGCATCCTTCTTCACGACCACCAGCTTCACAGCCTCGCCGGATTTGTCGTCTGGCACGCCCACCACAGCACACTCCATCACGCCCGGCAGCTGGGCCACCACATCCTCGACCTCGTTCGGGTAGACGTTAAAACCGCTCACCAGCACCATGTCTTTCTTGCGGTCGACAATCTTGAAGTAGCCGCGTGCGTCCATGGTGCCGATATCGCCAGTCTTGAAGAAGCCATCGGCGGTCATGACCTTGGCGGTTTCATCGGGCCGCTGCCAGTAGCCCGCCATGACTTGCGGGCCTTTAATGGCTATCTCACCCGGCTGGCCATGTGGCACCTCGTGGCCATCGTCGTCCAGGCACTTGAGCCAGGTGTTGGGCAGGGGCAGGCCGATGGTGCCGGTGAACTCGGTGTTGGTGACCGGGTTGCAGGTGGCCGAGGGGCTGGTCTCGGACAGCCCGTATCCCTCGCAGATCGGGCAGCCGGTCTTCTCCAGCCAGAGCTTGGCCACGGCACTCTGCACTGCCATGCCGCCGCCGACCGAGACCTTGAGGTTCTTCCAGTTGACGGTGTGGAAGTCGGGGTGATTGGCCAGACCGTTGAACAGGGTGTTGACCGCTGGAAGGCTGTGAAAGGTGTGGGTGCTCAGCTCCTTGAGCACCGCCGGAAGGTCACGCGGGTTGGGGATCAGGATCACCTTGGCGCCGGTGCGCATGCCCAGCATCATGTTCACGGTGAAGGCGAAGATGTGATACAGGGGCAGGGCACAGACGCTGGTGGGTTGCTCACCCGCCGGGACTTGTTTCATCACCGGGTGGTTCCAGGCCTCGGACTGCAGCACGTTGGCGATCAGATTGCGATGCAACAACACCGCGCCCTTGCTCACGCCGGTGGTCCCGCCGGTGTACTGCAACACGGCCACGTCGTCGGGCTTGATCTCGGGGCGCTTGAGGCTGCCGCGTGTGCCTCGTGCCAACGCTTCGTTGAAGCGGACAGCCTGAGGCAGGACGTAGGTGGGCACCATCTTCTTGACGTTGCGCACCACATAGTTGACGACCGATCCCTTGAGCAGCCCAAGCAGGTCGCCCATGGCGGCCAGCACCACGTGTTTGACCGGGGTAGCACCGATACACTGTTCCAGCGTCGCGGCGAAGTTTTCGATGATGACGATGGTTCTGGCGCCCGAATCCTTGAGCTGGTGTTCCAGTTCGCGTGAGGTGTACAGCGGGTTGACGTTGACCACCACAAAACCGGCACGCAGGATGCCGGCTACCACCACCGGGTACTGCGGCACGTTGGGCATCATGATGGCCACACGATCCCCTTTGACCAGGTCCAGGCCTTGCAGGTATGCGGCGAAGGCCTGCGACAAGCTGTCCACTTGCGCATAGCTCACGTCCTTGCCCATGAAGCTGTAGGCGGGGCGAGACGCGTGTGTCTGGAAGCTTTCCTCGAGCAGGTGTACCAGCGATGGATACTGAGCCACATCGATGTCTGCCGGCACGCCACTCGGATACGCTCCCAGCCAGGGGCGAGCGGCGGATGCCAGCGTCGATTCAGTCATGAAAGGCCTTCCAGGAGCGGTGGTGTGGTTGAACCGGCATTCTCCTGTTACCGACTGAAACCGGAGCGCGTGTTTTCCCTGACAAAAACCTGACGGATGGCGCCCGGCTGGCGTTTTTCTTGCGTTCCTCGCTATCAAAACTGAGCTTGAAGGCCAACCGAACGCAACCAGCGGCCACGCTCAAAAGCCCCAGGCTGGGGCAACCATCACGGCCCGAGGGGGTGCCCTATGGGAGGGCGTTCAACCCCGCAGCGCCACCAGCACCTCGTCCAGCATCTTCTTGGCGTCGCCGAACAGCATGCGGTTGTTGTCTTTGTAGAAGAGCGGGTTGTCCACGCCGGCGTAGCCGCTGGCCATGCTGCGCTTCATCACGATGCTGGTGCGGGCCTTCCAGACTTCCAGCACCGGCATGCCGGCGATCGGGCTGGTCGGATCGTCTTGCGCGGCCGGGTTCACGATGTCGTTGGCGCCGATGACGATGGCCACGTCGGTCTCGGGGAAGTCGTCGTTCAGTTCGTCCATCTCGAACACGATGTCGTACGGCACCTTGGCCTCGGCCAGCAGCACGTTCATGTGGCCGGGCATGCGGCCGGCCACCGGGTGGATGCCGAAGCGCACGTTCACGCCTTTCTCGCGCAAGGCGCGGGTGATCTCGAACACGGTGTGCTGCGCCTGCGCCACCGCCATGCCGTAGCCGGGCACGATGATCACGTTCTTGGCTTCGCGCAGCAGCTCGGCGGTTTCAGCGGCCAGGATGGGGTTCACTTCACCCACCGGCTCGGCAGGTGCACCAGCGGCGGGCTTGGGCGCGGCGGCGGTGGTGCCAAAGCCGCCCGCGATCACGCTGATGAAGCTGCGGTTCATCGCGTTGCACATGATGTAAGACAGGATGGCGCCGCTGGAACCGACCAGCGCACCGACCACGATCAGCAGGTCGTTGCTCAGCATGAAGCCGGTGGCCGCGGCGGCCCAGCCCGAGTAGCTGTTGAGCATGGACACCACCACCGGCATGTCGGCGCCGCCAATGGCCATGACCATGTGGATGCCGAACAGCAGCGCGATGGCGCTCATGATGAACAGCGGCAGCAGACCGTCTTGAATGGTCTCGGCCTGCAGGAACATGTACCCGAAATAAACGACCGCCAGCAAGCCCGCCAGGTTCAGCCAGTGGCGCGCGGGCAGCAGCAAGGGGCTGCCGCCGATGCGGCCCGA
>JBIIQD010000575.1:0-2616 GCA_044342265.1 Hydrogenophaga sp.
TCCTCGTGACGCAGAACAATGACCTCAGCCGCGCCCCTGGCGAGGCGCGCTGAGGCCACCATGCAGAGCCTGCGTGACGGTTACTGCGCCCTGGTCGTGGGAAGCAGCGGCGCCATCGGCAGGGCGCTGGTGGACGCGCTGCAGCGCGACGCCAGATGTGCCCGCGTCATCGGTCTGTCGCGTCAGGGCGATTCGCCGCTGGAGCTGACCCGTGAGGCCAGCATCGCCGCATGCGCCCGGCAGCTGGCAACTGAGGGACCGTTTCACCTGATGCTGGACGCCACTGGCGCCCTGACGCTGGAGGGGCGCGGCCCTGAAAAGCGACTGGAGGAACTGGACGCTGACACGCTGCTGCGCGCCATGCACGTCAACGCCGTCGGCCCAGCGCTGTTGCTCAAGCATTTCTCGCCACTGCTGGCCACCGGCGAGCGGGTGATCTGGGCCAAATGGTCGGCGCGGGTGGGCAGCATCGAAGACAACCGCAAGGGCGGCTGGTACGGCTACCGGGCGGCCAAGGCGGCGCTCAACCAGTTGCTGCAGACCAGCGCCATTGAGCTGGCGCGTCGGCGGCCTGCGCTGGTGGTGGCCGCCTTGCAGCCGGGCACTGTGCGCTCGGCGCTGAGTCAGCCCTTCGTGGGCGATGCGGCGATGGACCCGGCCGAATCGGTGCGGCGCCTGTTGGCCGTGCTCGACGCCCTGCCCGCCACCGGACGGGCGCATTTCGTGGACCACCAAGGGCAGCCCATCCCCTGGTGATCGACCAGAGCGGTCAGGCGCTGCGTGCGACCGGTGGCAGAGCGTGTGCCTGCAAGTGCGCGAGCTCGACCAGCTCGAGAGCGCGGGCGTGTGTCGCTTCCAGATGCACGGGCGGCGCCACGCCTGCCCGGTACGCCTCCTTCCAGCGCAGCGCACACAGGCACCAGCGGTCACCCGGTTGCAGGCCCGCAAACCGGAACTCCGGGTGGGGCGTGCTCAGGTCGTTGCCGCGCTCGCGTGAAAACGCCAGGAACTCCGCGGTGACCCGCGCGCACACCACATGGCTGCCATGGTCGTTTTCGTCGGTGTGGCAGCAGCCGTCGCGAAAGTAGCCGGTGAGCGGGTCGTAGGAGCAGGCCTGGAGTTCAGTGCCGAGGACGTTGAGGTCGGTCATGGCGGAAAATCCTTGGATGCGACACCGATATGGTGACACGGGCGGAAAGGCCCGGGGGCCACTGTAGCTGTAACAGGGTGGTAACCAGTTTCCAACATAATGCGAAACCAAATTACATCCTCAGATTTTCATCCTTTGTCGGAGACCTCAGATGCCCCAACGCGCCACCAAGATCGTCGCCACCCTCGGCCCTGCGTCGAACACGCCCGAGATGCTCGAGGCCATGATTCTCGCCGGCGTCAACGTCGTGCGCATGAACTTCTCGCACGGCAAGGCGCAGGACCACATCGACCGCGCCGACATGGTGCGTGCGGCGGCCAAGCGCGCCGGTCGCGAGGTCGGGATCATGGCCGACCTGCAGGGCCCCAAGATCCGCGTCGGCAAGTTCGCCGACGGCAAAGTGATGCTCGAACCTGGTCAGCCCTTCGTTCTGGACGCTTCGCGCACTGAGCCGGGTGACCTGACCGGCGTCGGCCTGGACTACAAGGAACTGCCGCGAGACGTAAAGGCTGGTGACGTGCTCCTGCTCAACGACGGTCTGATCGTGATGACCGTGAACAAGGTGGTGGGCGATGCGGTGCACACGACGGTCAAGCTTGGCGGCGAGCTGTCCAACAACAAGGGCATCAACAAGCAAGGCGGCGGCCTCACCGCACCAGCCCTGACCGCCAAGGACATGGAAGACATCAAGACCGCCATGAGCCTGCGGGCCGACTACGTCGCTGTTAGCTTCCCCAAGAACGCCACCGACATGGAGCTGGCGCGCCAGCTGTGCAACATGGCCGCCGCACAGTACAACCACAAGCCGGGCCTGATCGCCAAGATCGAGCGGGCCGAGGCGATTCCCGAGCTGGACAATATCCTCAAGGTGTCCGACGGCATCATGGTCGCGCGAGGCGACCTGGCGGTCGAGGTGGGCAATGCCACCGTGCCCGGCCTGCAGAAGCACATGATCAAACGCGCCCGCCAGATGGACAAGGTGGTCATCACCGCCACTCAGATGATGGAGTCGATGATCGTGAACCCGGTGCCCACCCGCGCCGAGGTCAGCGACGTGGCCAACGCGGTGCTGGACGGCACCGACGCCGTGATGCTGAGTGCTGAAACGGCCGCAGGCAAGTACCCGCTGGAAACGGTGCAGCAGATGGCCGCCATCTGTCAGGAAGCCGAGAAGACCGACCACGACCCGCTGGACGACGACTTCGTCGGTGCGCACTTCACCCGCATCGACCAGGCCATCGCCATGGGCGCACTGTTCACCGCCCACCACCTCAAGGCCAAGGCCATCGTGGCGCTGACCGAGTCGGGCTCGACCGCGCTCTGGATGAGCCGCCACAGCGTGCGCATGCCGATTTTTGCGGTCACTTCCTTGCTGTCCTCGCAGCGCAAGATGACGCTTTACCGCAACGTGCGCCCGATCCTGGTGGACACCAGCGCCGACCGCGACACGGCGCTGGCCGAGGCGG
>JBIIQD010000578.1:0-2596 GCA_044342265.1 Hydrogenophaga sp.
TTTGTCTCGCCGGGCAAAGAAAGCCCTGCCCAGTGGCCCCAGGAGCGAAAGGGAGGCTTGCAAAGCGCCGCCGGCTTTGGCCCCGTGCTGTCGCTCGAACTCGGCCTGCCGCCACACGCCGCCTCGGTGCGACTGCTGCAGCCCTTCGTATCTGCCAATCCGCCACTTGGCGTCGCGCAACGGACGAAAGGGCGGCACAGCCTGCGGCTTGCGCTGGCCAACCCCGACGGGCATCACACCCACACGCTGGACCTGACGTCCACCGGCCTTGGGCAGTGGCGTATCTCGCTGATCGATGAAGGCCTGCCACAGCGCTCCTGGCAACGGGCATGGGCCGCACTCGGCCTGAGCGCCCCCGAGGGCCTGATGCAGCAAATGATGAACGCCTGGGCCCAGCCGCCGCGCCATTACCACTCGCAGCAGCACCTGCGCGAATGCCTGGCGTTACTGGAGCCAGCGCTCGACCTCGCTCAGCGCCCTGGCGAAGTCGAGCTGGCGCTGTGGTTCCACGACGTGGTCTACAACCCGCAAGGCAAGGGCAACGAAGCCCGTAGCGCCGACTGGGCTTGCAACGCGCTTGCGCAGGCCGGTGCGGACAGTGACGTGCTGCAGCGGGTGCGCGCACTGATCATGGCCACTTGCCACGACGCTGAGCCAATCGACCACGACGCGAGACTGTTGGTCGACATAGACCTATCGATCCTGGGCGCCGAGCCAGCTCGCTTTGCCGAGTACGACGCGCAGGTACGGGACGAGTACCGCTGGGTGCCGAGCCTGATGTACCGGGTCAAGCGAAAAGAAGTCCTGTCGAGGTTTCTGGCGCGACCGGCGATCTTCAATACTGAACAGTTCCGCGCACGGTTCGAAAGTCAAGCCCGGGAGAATCTTCGGCGTGCTGTGAAGCCCCGTGCGCGCGAGATTGCCTAGCCCAAGAAAGCGTGTGCATACATGCCTGCATAGTCAAGCTGATCACTGGGCTCCACTAAACTCACGCGCTTCGATCGGACACATACAAGGACTCCCCATGGGCGCGCAGTGGAAAGCGAAACACAAAGACCTGGCGGCCAACGCCAAGGGCAAGCTGTTCGGCAAGCTGGTCAAGGACATCATGATCGCCGCGCGCAGCGGTGCCGATCCGGCGGCCAACGCCCGCTTGCGCCTGGTGGTGGAGCAGGCCCGCAAGGTATCGATGCCCAAGGACACGCTGGACCGCGCGATCAAGAAAGGCGCCGGGCTTACCGGTGAAGCGGTCCACTACGAACACGTGATCTACGAAGGCTTCGCGCCGCACCAGGTGCCGGTGATGGTGGAATGCCTGACCGACAACGTGAACCGCACCGCGCCCGAGATGCGCGTGCTGTTTCGCAAAGGTCAACTGGGCACCAGCGGTTCGGTGTCCTGGGACTTCGACCATGTCGGCATCATCGAGGCCGAAGCCGCCACCAAGGGTGCCGACGCCGAAGTTGCGGCGATCGAAGCCGGCGCGCAGGACTTCGAGCCGGTGGACGAAGAGGGTGTGTGCGTCTTTGTCACCGACCCGACCGATCTCGACCTGGTCAGCCGCGCACTGCCGGCGCAGGGCTTCACGGTGTTGTCGGCCAGGCTGGGCTACAAACCCAAGAACCCGGTGAATCCGGCCAGCCTGAGCGCTGAGGCGCTGGAAGAGGTCGAGGCCTTTCTCGCGGCGATCGACGACCACGACGACGTGCAAAACATCTTTGCAGGACTTGGCGCCTGATGCTTGGGCGGCTGGCTCGCTGGACGGGGATAACGCTGCTCGTGCTGCTGGTTGGCGTGCCAGTGGTGTTTGCCATCGCGTTTCTGGGTGTCCAGGAAGCGAGCGAGCGCCAATGGCTGGGCAAGGCACCACAACACCCGGCGATCGACGTGCGCTCGCGCGAACCGCACCCGGTGGCTTTGCTGGATGTGGGGTTCGATTCGCTGGCCGAGCGATTGCGCCTGATCGAAGAGGCGAAGGAATCGATCGAGCTGGAGTTCTTCATCTATGAGCTGGACGAGGCCAGCCGCCTGATCAGCCAGGCGCTGGCGCGCAAAGCGGCGCAAGGTGTGAAAGTGCGCATCCTGGTCGATTTCGCCATGCCGGTGTTCAAGCTGGCCCCGGGTGTGGCGCGTGCGCTGGAATCGTCGGGCGTTCAGGTCCGTTACTACAACACGTCTGGCATCGCGCGCTTCTTCGCGATGCAGCACCGCACCCACCGCAAGCTGCTGGTGGCCGACCGCAAGAAAGCCATCATCGGCGGTCGCAACATCGGCAACGACTATTTCGATCTCTCAACCCACTACAACTTCCTGGACAGCGATCTGCTGATCCAGGGACCGATTGCCGCGGCCATCGTCGACAGCTTTGAGCTCTACTGGGCCTCTGACTGGGTCACGCATCCGCAAGAGATTGCACACAACAAGGACGCGCCGGCAGTGAACCTGCTGGGCAACCGCACGCCAGCGGAGGAAGCCATCAGCGCTGAACTGCGCAAGCACATCTCACAACCGCGCTCGAGCACCTGTCGCGACATCCAGTTCGTGACCGACTATCCCGGTTCAGGTGTCGAGCGCCGCAAGGTGTATCCGGCGATCG
>JBIIQD010000051.1:0-10255 GCA_044342265.1 Hydrogenophaga sp.
CGAGATGGAAGGATTCTGATCTGGCGGCGCATGGGCACTTGGAGTTTGACGCCTAGCCAATGAAAGGCGCAAGCGCGCCCGCAGCGCGCGTCAAGCGCGTGCAGGGGGCCGCACTACGCAACCCTTGCTGGGCGTGTCGCTGACATTGGGCATTTGTCCAGCGCAGGCATGTTGAGCGCAGCAGGCGAAAGAGCCTTACTCGGACAAGACGGGGGCTTCGTTCAGGAGTGCGGGGTCCCAATGCTCGACGGCCTTGCCGTCTTTGATGCGCCAGGTATCAAACCAGGACGTGCTGTAGCTTCCCTGTGGATGTTTGGGATCTTTGACCCGACGGGGATAGATGACCGTGACCAAGTCCCCTTCAGCCATGACTTCGGCCACCGGCACGCTCAGCTTCTGGGGAATCGGCTTGGGCTTGACCTTGAGCACCTGAGTGAAGAAGTACACCAACGCATCGCGGCCACTGGGGGCGTTCGGGTTGTGCTGGATGTATTCCTTGCTGATGTAACGGTCTGCCAGATCCCAGTTGTTGGCCTCCAGCAGGTCCCTGAGGATGAAGTAAACCACCTGCTTGTTGGCGTGGAGCTTGGGATCTGGGCTGGTGAACAGCGCTTCGGCGTTGGGGGTCGCGCGCACCGCCTCCTGTGCCACCACGGGCAGATGACAGGCGAGGACCAGCAGGCTGGCCAAAAGTGTTCTTTTCATTGGTATTCCTGGTGAAGGGGTTCGAGAAGCCAGCGAAACGTTCTGCCGCGCACGCTCCTAGACATCTTGGGGCTGACCAGCAGCAGTTTAGGGGGCCTCGGGTGCGGCGCTGGACCGATAGGCCCGGCTGGAAATGCTCACCGAATTGTTGTCGGGGTCTTTGGCATTCGCGAACTGGTAACCGTTGGCCTGATGCACAGCCCCGAACTTCAGCCCTTTCTTTGCGGCGGCCTGTGCAAAGGCCGGCACATCGGGCACATGGAAAGACAGCTTCACGCCCACCTGACCCAGCTTGACCGACTTCGCCGCCTGGTGGATCAGGATGCCCGCGCCACCGCCGGGCGCCTGCAGCTCAATCAGCCCCTCAACCACCTCACCCGTGGTCACCAGGCCAAAGTGCTGGCTGTAGAACGCAGCGGTCTTGTGCATGTCGCGGGCGTAGATGATGACGGTGCCGAGTATCACGTTCATGGGCCGGGTCTCCATGGGTGGGAAGCCAACAAAACTCTACGCTTCGTAGGACGTCAAGAGCACGTCCGCCGCTTGCTGGCGAAGCGGAATGAGCGCTTGGTAGGCAGGCGACGAAAACCAACTGTTCGCCGCTGCCACGCTCGGAAAACGGATCACCACCATGCTGGCGTGAGGGTTCTCGCCAGCGAAGGCAGCCACTTGTTTGCCCCGAAAAACCAGCTCACCGCCCCAGGGTGACAAAGTGGCTGGCACCTGGTCTCGGTATTCGGCCCACAACTCCGGGTTATTCACCGTGATCTGACCGACGACATAGGCTTTGCTCATGGGAGTGGGTTGCAGGCGGGAGTTCTGGGGAAAGCGCCGTGTTTGACATGCGCGGCGGCCGAGGGTGATGGCCATGGATGATGCCCTCTGTGAAAGGCTCAAGCAACCCGCAGCGACGCCTTTGCCTTGCGAATCAAGCGCCAGTGGAGCACCCACATGATCAGGGCCAAAACGGCGAACGAGGAACCTATTTGGTTCGGAATCAAGGAACCGATTTGCGCCGCGCACCAACCAAAGCCTGTCAGCGCTCCCAACGATTTCAGGCTCTTCAATCGGCTGTTGATGGAGGCTTCGTGTCGCAAAGACTCCGTGACCGCGCGAATGATGAAGAAGTCCTCGATGAAGTTGTACGGAAGCACGAGCATCCACCACACCGAATTCGGTTTCGCTTTCCTGCTGTCTGGCGAGACCAGCATCAGGATCGAACGCAGATCGTGGGCATACCACCCCACCAACGCGAAAAAGATGATGCCCAGCGCAACCGCACCATACACACCCAGAACGGCCAGCTCTTTCGCCAAGCCCACCGGGTCAGGAAGAAGAAACGGGTACACCAGCGCGAATGCAACCAGTGCGGACAGAAAGAGCTTAATGGCCTCAAGAAGGGCCGGATGCAAGGAACGCTGCATGGTCATGTAGCTTAACGAACGAGAGGGACTTCCCCGTCCCGGGTGTTCCGCGCAATGGTTAGTGAAAGAGTTGGGATCCGGCCCCGATTGCCCAAGCCAGGGGCTGACGCTGAGGCAGTTCAGCTACCGGTTGAGGAAGGCGGGGGTGCGGCAAGCCCCACACCAGGCGACCATGAAAACCATCGACGAAATGCTGCACCTGGCCTTGCTGACCCCGGACGAGCACCAGCCGATCAGCCACTGGAACGCCCAGGCCGACTCCCCGACGAGATCCTGTAGATGCCGCTGCTGCTGTGGCGGGCGGTCGAGCGGGCCAGCGCGGTCATGGGCATCGACGACGACCTGATGCGGCCGCCGGCACTGGATGATGGCGGCCTGGTTTGCGGGTAGAAGTCGCGCGAGCGTGGCGCCTGACCTCACCGCGCTGACCACAGTGCCGCGACACCCGCCGCGTACAGCAGGCCGATCACCAGACAGATGCCCGAAGACACCAGCCAGAAAGTGGTGGAGTTCTCTGGAAAGCTGGGCCGCAACCAGGGAAAGGCGATGGCCCGGGCGAGGAACACGACGCTGATGAGACACAGTGCCAGTTCGGTAAAGGGCAGTTTGGGAACCAGCCCAGCGCCGGAGAAGGCGTACAGCGCCCAGACGAGCAGCACGCTGGCAATGACGAGGGTGATGAACGTTGGCTTGAACTTGCCCGCCTCGACGGCCCGCGCCATCCGTTCGCCAGCACCCATAAACCGATAGGCCTTGGCGCCAATCGCGATGCAGGCCAGGTGCGCCAGTGACGCGACCACGACCAGCAGGCCCGCCAGCGCCAGCGAAGTGGAGCCAATGTTCAGCATGTATTCGAAGCCTCGCGTTCGAAGCGCTGCTCATGGACGACGGTTCCCCACTGCTTGCCAGGACTCTGGTGGACCAGCTTGAAGCCACACGATTCGTACAGGTGCCTCGCTGCCCCGAGGCCTTCAAAGGTCCACAGGTAGGTCTTTCTGTAGTGCCTGGCGTCCGCGAACGCCAGCGCCTGTGTGAGCAGACGGCGACCGATTCCATGCCCTCTGAGCTTGTCCGAGGTGATGAACCAGCGCAGGTGAGCCCCGGACTCATGCGCCCTGGAACCATCGAGGATGACCGAGCCTTCGACTTCCGGGGCTCGTGCGAGCCAGATGCCATCTCGTTCTGGAACGTACGCAAGGCAGAACTCGCTCAGCTCACGCGCCACCTTGGCCTCGAACTCGACGCCGAAACCGTGAGTGACGGCGTAGTAGGAGGCATGAAGCTGCGCAATCCGGCCGATGCAGCCAGTCTCGTAGCCTTCAGAGACGACGGGCGTCATGAGCGGGTCAATTGCGAGGCTTGACGTCAGAGTTCAGCGGCCGCCGGAGGCGGCCCGCTGGAACGATGGGTTGGGTCTATTTTTTTCGGCGTGCGATTGCATGACGTAGCTCAGCTGCTTTCTCAGGAAGCTCGTACAGCTGTTCGAGTACGTGCTCCACGATTTCTATCGCTAGCTTCAATTCGTTTGCAGCGGGTCGCGCAAGTTCGTGAACAGCGGAATTTCCGAGATACCTATGTTCGTGCAATGTCTGTGCGCTGGGTTGCGTAAGAAGTCCGTTCTCTTGAAGCCCTGAGATACGCCCTTCTAAATTTTCCTTACGAACGATTTGGGTGCCGCCGCCTTTTGCGGGAATCTCGACCGGTCCGTCCACGATTCCCTGCTGAGCGCAGATGCCTTCCACTAAGGCCCGAAGCCCGGCAGCACATAGAGTGGGGCTGTCGTTATTAAAACAGTCGATTAGCTCTGTGTAGATGCGCCGAAGGTTGGAAGGCACGTTGTGATAAGGCTTCGCATTGATCGCGTCCTTGTTTCGGATTGGATAAAGGCGTTCCGTCGTGCCGTCATCGTCGAAACCTTGAGCTTCGGAAAACCAATTTTGATGACGAAATGAGACAGTCTCACAACCTTGGCACTCAATGACCTGATACCGATCGCTCCAGTCTACGCTCCAGCCTTCGCGAGAGTCACTTTCTGAACCCGTCTTATCCAGCGAAACGGTCACGAGGTGGCGAGTTGACCGTTTGCACTCGATGCAGTACACCGAAACGATATTGCCTTTTGATTCGTTCTCTTTGGTCTTATATTCAGTTGAGGACATGAAGCTCCCTAATTTGATGGCAAGTTTCGCCCAACGTTCGAGCTAAGCGAGTTACGACGGCAGGGCGCCAGGCCCGGGCCGGTGAAAATGTACGGAGTACCATCGGCCCGGGCCTGGTGGCCTGCAGTTGGCGCTCCGCTTGAGCGAGGGGTTATACGTCATGTTTCCTTGCCCCGGATTACGAGCCAAGTCATTCGATTCCTGTTGCCACCTTCAACCGAAAATGATCGGACTCGGCAGCGCTTGTCAGCGGGCGAATCAACTATTGCCACGTGATCGACGGAGAGATTCCTAGCGATGATGTGGCAGAACTTTCCCATGTAAGGTTTTCCAAGAAGGTGGTCGCATTCTCCGTATTCGGCGCCGCAGATCGAGCACTCCTGATTTGCTGCCAGAAACCCTGAACTAATGAAGACCTGAGGCGGAAAGACTAGATGTTCAATTGCTTCAAGTTTCGCGCTCTGATGGACTAGATTTGCAAAGCCGGGGTGGGCGCGGGTCGCGTCAATCGCCCCATCCTGCGCGAGAACGAGCTGATCCCATGCGTCATCTGGTTTCTCTTCCTTCAGGAGTATATACATGCGTAACTCGGCCAGCAGCGAGGTATTTACACATTGACAGCCAAGCAATAGATTTGCGAGGCCCTCGTCTCGTGCAGCGATCGCTCTCGCTTTTTCGTTCGCAAGTTTCTCGGCTTGTGCGTCAAGTGTTTTGCAGGCTTCCCGCTGTAGCTCGCCACTTCGGGCAATGCTGAGCAAAACCTCGACCTCCTTAACCATAGAGTTAAACACTGAAACGGCTTCAGGAAGGTTCGGTGTCATCTTGCGTGCCCCTCACAACGTCTGCAAGAGCTTTGAGTCCTTCAACGTTTCCCTCGTACTCGATTCGCTTGCAGGTCTTGGTCTTGGTGGTTTCAACCACAATTGTTGCCTTAATCTGAGGCGCGCTAGTTCTGCCCTTGAAGAAATCGGTCAAGTAGTTTGCAATAACACCTAACGCAACTGAAATTGCATTCGGATTCTCTGATAGAACACCTGCTGCGACGAAGATGGCTGGCGCGACCCAATGTACGTCATTATTTTGGACGTAAGGTGGTCGATTCGAAGGCCCAAATAGCTCGTCGAGTGGGATGCCTGCTTGTCGAAAGAGTGTCTTTACTGTTGCTGCCTCAGACTGAAGGCGAGTCTCATCTGGGGACGCTGCGTGCTCGAGGTTGAGTGGGAGGATCGCCAAGCCGGTCGGCGTGCGATAGCCGAGCGCCAATAGCTTGTCGCGGACGCTGATGAAGTCGGAGATGGTGGTATTCATGACGTGTAACTTTGATTTAAAAGGCAAAACGCCAGATACCCACAACCGCTGCCGTTAAACAAAGTCGCATGACATCCCCAAAATGTGTTTGAAATCGATCCTGTAGCGCATCAGGGTGTATGTGCGAACAGGTTTAACAGATCAGACAAACCCGACTGGTCGCGGTTACCGTCTGCGCGTCAGTCTAGCGGCGAGTCGCCACCTTGTGCGACGAAGCCTGCTGCCGCCCAGCAAAGCGATGCGACGGTCAGGAAGCCTCGGGTTGAAAGCTTGCGTCTGATCGCCAAAGGGCGCATCTCAATGTGTGGACATTGTGTGAACCCAATGTCAAACCCCGGCAGCCGCGCCCCCGGCGCTCACCTGCCTTCAACCCCCACAAACCCAACAAAATCAACAGCTTCCCCGCGTTGACCTCCCCGCGCTCCACCCTGGCACAGCAGTTGCGATGTAGGACTCAGGCCATCCTGCCTTTGCCTTTATCAAGAGGTCCCCATGAGCATTGAAGCCACGCTGATCGCACCCGATCAACTCGCCGCGTTGCAAGCCGCCGAACCGGTGGTGGTCATTGACACGCGCGACGCCGACACCTTTGCCGCCGGGCACGTTCCCGGCGCGGTGAACCTGCGCGAGGTGTTCACCTACCTGGCCACGTCCACGCCCGCCGGGTTGATGGAGCTGAAGGCGACCTTTGCCGACGCGCTGGGCAAGGCCGGGCTCTCGGGCAAAGAGACCGCCGTGTTTTACGAAGACGCGATGAACAGCGGCTACGGCCAGTCGTGCCGGGGCTATTACCTGCTCACCTGGCTGGGCTACCCCAAGATCAAGGTGCTCAACGGCGGCTTCAGCGCCTGGAAGGCGGCGGGTCTGCCGGTGTCCACCACGGCGGCCACGCCCACACCCGCCACGTTCCCCGAGCTGCCCATGGCGGATGTGATGCTGACCCAGGCCGATGTGCAGGCGGTGCTGGGCACCAGCACGGTGTTGCTCGACGTGCGCGATGTGGACGAGTGGATCGGCGACAGCTCCAGCCCTTATGGCAAAGATTTCGCGCCGCGCAAGGGCCGCCTGCCGGGCGCCAAGTGGGTGGAGTGGTACCGCTTCATGAAGCCTTCGGCCTCGGGCCCGGTGTTCAAGACGCCCGACGAGGTGAAGGCCGAGTGCGCCACCGCCGGCATTGCGCCGGACGACACGGTCTACCTCTATTGCTTCAAGGGCGCGCGCGCGTCCAACACTTTCCTGGCGCTCAAGCAGGCCGGGTTTACCGATGTGCGCATGTACTTCGGCTCGTGGAACGAGTGGTCGCGCGACCCGAGCCTGCCGATCGAAACCGGGCTGCCCGTGGCCAAAACGGCCAACAAGCCGCAACTGGCGATGGCCGCCTGAGGCTGCAGCAACGCTGTGGCGCGCATTCCTTCCATCTCTGTTTTCTCACTTCTTCAACCGCACCCTTCAACAACCACCATGTCTTCCACCGCCACCCTTGAACCCACCGCCCCCGTGACCACTGTAAAGGCCTACCTGCGCCCCATCGATGGCAAGGGTCTCGCCGAATTTGCCGCGGGCGGCAAGGCCAACCCGGCGCGGCGCGGCACCAACAAGGTCCACACCGTGATGGAGGGGCAGTACCGCTCGCTGTCGATGGTGGGCGAGAAGCACACGGTGGTGGTGGACGAGCCGCTGCACCTGTTTGGCGAAGACACGGCGCCCGCGCCGGGCGAGATCGTGCTGTCGGGCCTGGGCGGCTGTATTGCCGTGGGCGTGACGGCCGTGGCCACCTGGAAGGGTGTGAAGCTGAGCAAGCTCGAAGTGTTTCTGGAAGGCGACATTGGCAACCCGGCCGCCTGGGGCGCCGGGGGCGCGCTGGAGAAGACGCCGCCCGAGATGGGTTTTCAGGCGATCCGCGTGAAGGTGCTGGTGGAGGGCGACGCGAGCCGCGAGGTGCTGGACGAGATCGTGCAGCACGCGAACTTCTATTCGCCGGTGGCCAACACGATGCGCAACCCGATCCCGTTTGAAATCAGCATGGCCTGAGAGCACCGACATGAACCCCAAAGACTTGCCCGAACACGCCAAGCTGGAGACCGCCGAAGGTTTGTTGGCGGCGGTGCGCGAGGTGGCGCGCGGCCCCTTGGCCGCGGTGGTGGAGTCGATGGACCGCACCGGGCACTACCCGCGTGCGGAGATGCAGCGGCTGGCGCAACTCGGCGCCATGAGCGCGCACCTGGACGCGCCCGCTGGGCGCGGCGACTTTGGCCTGACCCTGCGTGCCATGGCCGAGGTGTCGCAGGTCTGCGGCGCCACCGGCTTCATGATGTGGTGCCAGTCGGTCTGCGGGCTGTACATGCAGGCCTCGGGCAACCCCGCGCTCAACGGCAGCGCCCTGCAGGCCTTGGCCACGGGCGAGGCGCTGGGCGGTACCGCCATGTCCAACCCGATGAAGAGCTACGCCAATATAGAGAGCCTGCTGCTCAAGGCGACGCCGGTTGAAGGTGGCGGCTTTCTGGTCAACGGCAGCCTGCCCTGGGTGAGCAACCTCGGCCCTGGCCACGCCTGTGGCGCGCTGGCCGGTGTGGTCGATGAACAAGGCCTGGTGGTGCGCGAAGTGATGTTCTTGCTGCGCTGCGACGCTGCGGGCGTGGAGCTGGTCAACTGCCCGAGCTTCTCGGCGATGGAGGGCACCGGCACTTACGCCTTGCGGCTGAAAGACCATTTCATCGGGCCCAGCGAGATCATGGCGGACCCGGCCAAGCCTTTCATCGCCCGCATCCGCGCGGCGTTCGTCATGCTTCAGTGCGGTTGGGCGGTGGGCGTGTCGCAGGGCGCCATCGATTCGATCTGGGCGGTGGAAGACCAGCTGGGCCATGTGAACCAGTTTCTGGAGGACCGGCCCAACGACTTGCAGGCGGAGCTGGACGCGCTCACCGAGCGGCTGATGCGTTTGGCACAGACGCCCTTCAATACGTCGGTGGAGTTTCTGATCGATGTGCTGGATGTGCGCGCCCACAGCGCAGAGCTGGCGCTGCGCGCGGCGCAGTCGGCGCTGATGCACCAGGGTGCGCGCGGTTACCTCATGAGCTCGGCCGTGCAGCGACGCGTGCGCGAGTCGCACTTCGTGGCCATCGTCACCCCCGCCATCAAACACCTGCGCAAAGAGATTGCGCGGCTGAGCGCGGAAGTGATGCCGGCATGAGCGCCTTGTCTGGCATCTACGGCGAGGTGCGTGATCTGCCTCTGACGGCGACGCTGCCTGCCGTGGCCGTGGGCGCGCCGTTCCTTCAATACATCTGCGACGCCTGCGGCTACATCTACGACGAGGCCGTGGGCGACGCCGACAGCGGCCTGGCCGCCGGCACGCGCTTTGAAGACATTCCGGAAGACTGGTACTGCCCGCTCTGCGGCGTGACCAAAAACGATTTCACCCTCTACCAGGCGCCCAGCATCGAAGCCTTGCGCGCCCGCTCGGGTGCTGCCGCGCCCGCGTGGAGCGCGGCGTCCCGCCAACAGACGGGCGTGGTCATCGTCGGCGGTGGCCGGGCGGGCTGGCAAATGGCCGAAGCGCTGCGCGCGCTCGACGCGGCGCTGCCGATCACCCTGGTGAGCGCCTGCGCGGCCGACGTGTACGACAAGCCGCTGCTGTCGGTGGCGATGGCGCGGCAGATGGACCCGGGCCGACTGGTGAAAGAAACCGGCGCCGACGCCGCAAAGCGACTGGGCGTGCGCCTGCTCGCCCACACCGACGCGGTGCGCATCTGCACCGACACCCGCAGCCTGCGCACCACGCGCGGCACGCTGCGCTACGACCAGCTGGTGCTGGCCCACGGCGCGCAGGCCGCGCTGCCGCCCGCATTGACCGCCGCGCTGTGCTGGCGCATCAACCACCTGGGCGCTTACCAGCGACTGCGCGCCGCGCTGGGCCCGGTGGAACAGAGCGGGGCGAAAGACGTGGTGATCGTCGGCGCCGGGCTCATCGGCAGCGAACTCGCCAACGACCTCGCGCTCGGCGGCCACCGCATCACCCTGCTGGACGTGACGGCCCAGCCGCTGGCGCGCTGGCCGGGCGAGCAGGCCGGTGGCCCGCTGCTCGACGCCTGGAAAGACCTGCCGATCCACTTTGTGGGCGGCGTGCAGGTGGCGAGCGTGGAAAAGATCGGCGACCGCTACCGCGTCACCACCACCAGCGGCCAGAAGTTCGTGGCCCACCAGGTGGTGGCCGCCGCCGGGCTGGCCACGCCACCGCGCCTGGCGCAGAGCGCCGCGCTGGCGTGGGACAACGGCATCGCGGTGGACGCGGCCACGCTGTGCACCAGCAACGAACGCATCCACGCGCTGGGCGACTGCATCACCATCCACGGCCAGGCCAGCCGATATATCGAACCCATCACCCGCCAGGCCCGCGCGATCGCAGCCCACATCTGCGGCGGCGCAGCAGCGCCGTACGAAGTGCGGCCAGCGGTGGTGCGGGTCAAGACCACGTCGCACCCGATGACGCTGCACTGAGAAAGCTCACCACGCCCGCAACAACCGCGTTGCCGGGACCTGCGCGTTTTGCCAAGGTCAAAAATCCGGGGCGTGGCGAGGGTGTCACCAAACGCTCTGCGGGCGGATGGCGCATGATTGGCGGCCATGAACCTGCGATTTGTCGAAGCTTTTCACTGGGCC
>JBIIQD010000579.1:0-2592 GCA_044342265.1 Hydrogenophaga sp.
GCGTGCGCAACGATGAGGATACCGTTCATGGCGGAAGTTTATCCCCCCGCGCTATGGGCGAGCCGCCGGTGGCCACGAAGAAAGACCGCATAGGCCAGCAAACCACACAACCCGAACAGTGCCATCGCCCCACGAAAGCGCGCCACCGTGTCCCAACCCAGCCAGGCCAGCAGGTCGATCAGGACGCCAATGCCCCACTGCACCACAAACACGCCCGCAAAAATCACCAGGTTGTAGGCCGACAAGGCGCGGCCGGCCGCGGCGGCGGGCAGGGCCAGCGCCACAGCCGGTTGAGACAACGAGACGAAGGTGCTGGCGACACAGAAGGCCGCCCACAGCGGCCAGCCCGCCTGGGGTCCCAACACCAGCAACGCCGCCAGCGCCACAAAACTCAACGGCAGTCCCCACGCGATCAGCCGCTCGGCCTTCACGCCCCGTTGTGCCAGGCGGGGATTGATCAGCCCCCAGAACCAGAAAGCCAGCAGCATGCACAGGTTGATGGCGAACAGCCCAACGGCCGCGCGCTGCGACGTGTACCCCGCCACCTGAACCATCCACGGGCCAGCCCACAAGGTTTGCACGGCCACCATACCGCCGTAGTTGACAAAGCCGATCGGCACCATATGGCGGAAGTAGGGATGGCGCCAGATCGCACCATAGCTTGTGGAAGCTGCAGTTTGATCTTTCGATGCCCCTGCATCCCGGTGCCAGCGCGGCACCAGCCACGCCAGCCCAGCCATGGACAACAGGACCAAGGCGGCCAGCACCCAGAACAGCCCACGCCAGCCCAGCAGCGGCATCAGCCACTGCACCGGCAACGTCGACGCCACCATGCCCAGCGAGCCTGTCATCAGCATCCACGAATTGGCGCGCATCTGTGTCGCCGGCTGCAACCAGCGCCGGTACCCGGTCAACGGCGCCATCAGACAAGCACTCACGCCCATGCCTGTCAGCACCCGCGCCGCCAGCAGACCGGAGAAGCTGGTCGCGGTGGCAAACGCCACGCAACCGATCACCGCCACACTCAGAAACGCAAGGATCACACGTCGCGGTCCAAAGCGGTCCAGCCACGTGCCAAGCGGTAGCTGGGTCAGGGCAAACCCGAAAAAATAACCCCCGGCCAGAAGGCCGAGGTCGCGCGCCTGCAACGACAACTCGACGCTGAGAACCGGCGAGAGCGTCGCGGTGACGGCACGGATCAGCGCCGACAGGAAGTAGGCCAGGGCAAAGGCCAGGAACACCGCGACGGCGGTTCGGGGCAAGAGGACACCGGGCGTGGTCGCTGACACCGCGCCCATCATGGCGCGGCGAGCACCAGCCCGCTGAAAAAGGCCGTGACCGTCTCTTCGTCGAGCCGCGCGCCGTAGACCGCCGCCTGGAACACCATGGAGCCGCGTGAAAAGTACGCCGAGCGGGCGAACACGGGTTGACCTTGTGCGTCTTTGCCGAGTGCCTGCACGCCCTGAACCTGTGTGACGCCCCCGACCTGGACGGGCCAGTTCAGTGCCGGGTCATCCGGCGACGAGCCGGTTGCCCGCAGTGTCTGCAGGCTGGCGCTGCGCCAGGCCGCCAAGGCAGCAGGTACCTGCGCGGTGTGTCCTAGGTCGGTCCAGGCGATCGCAAACCGCAGACCTCCCGCCTCGCAACTGTCCATGTGCAGCGGCAACGGCGTGCCCAGCATCGGCACCGGCCGGGTCGCGCTCACGGGCTTGCAAGGCATCATCGACTGAAGTGGTGTGCCCGCAACCGGCCATTGGCGCCAGTTGAAGGTCGGGCTGCAGGCGCCAATCGCCAGCAGCAGAGCCAGCACGGTGGCCCGGGAGACAGTGGACACGCGGAACTCCGATGAAAGGCGCGACAGGAAGTGGGCGCCGCTGCGGGCACAATGGCCAGATGAACGCTCTGGATGGTATCCGCATACTCGATGTGTCCCGCGTGCTCGCCGGTCCGTGGTGCACGCAAACTTTGGCCGATCTGGGCGCCGACGTGGTGAAGGTGGAGCGCCCCTCCGGCCCGAACCACCCGGGTGGCGATGACACGCGTGGTTGGGGCCCGCCTTTTCTCAAGGGGCGTGATGGGGCCGACACCGCCGAAGCCGCCTATTACCTGGGCGCCAACCGCAACAAGCGCTCCATCACTTGCGACATCGCGACGACCGAAGGCCAGGCGCTGATCCGCGAACTGGCCGCCCAGGCCGATGTGTTCGTGGAGAACTACAAGGTGGGCGACATGACGCGCTACGGGATGGACTTTGTGTCATTGCACGCCCTGAATCCCAGGTTGGTGTATTGCTCCATCACCGGCTTCGGCCAGACCGGCCCGTACAAGGACCGCGCCGGCTACGACTATGCGATCCAGGGCATGGGCGGCCTCATGAGTGTGACCGGTGAGCGCGATGATCTGCCCGGCGGCGGCCCGCAGAAGGTAGGCGTGGCGGTGGCCGACTTGTTCACCGGGCTGTATGCCACTGTCGCGATCCAGGCCGCGGTACGGCACGCGGAACGCACCGGCGAGGGACAACACATCGACATGGCGCTGCTCGACACGCAGGTCGCCATGTTGGCCAACCTGGGCGCCAACTACCTCGTGCGC
>JBIIQD010000580.1:0-2586 GCA_044342265.1 Hydrogenophaga sp.
GCATGACCGTCACCTCGCTGGATGCTCCTGCCTCCCGTTTCACCATCGACCTGTCGGCCGAGTCGCTGTCCAAAACGACCGGGCTGGCCTCGATCGGCGGTCGGGTCAACCTGGAGAAAGCCCTTCACGCGCACGACCGCCTGGGCGGTCACATCGTGTCGGGGCATGTCGATGGTGTTGGCACAGTGACCCTGTTCGAACAGGTAGGCGAAAGCTGGGAGCTGAGGGTGATGGCGCCGCCTGCGTTGGCCAAGTACCTGGCCTACAAGGGCTCTATCGCGGTCAACGGCGTGAGCCTGACCGTGAACCGGATCGCCGACAGCGCGGCTGGCTGCGAGTTCAGCATCAACCTGATCCCCCACACAGTTCAAAACACCACCCTGGGCGAACTGAAGGCCGGCAGCGCCGTGAACCTCGAAATTGACACCGTGGCCAGGTACGTGGAGCGCATGCTCGGCGCTGCAGCCACGACTTCACCGACTTGAATCCTCTAGAAAGAAAGACCCGCATGTTTGGCGCAGACAAAGGCAGTTCCCAACGCCTGGACGGCAAGAAGCTGTCCATCGGTATCGTTCAGGCCCGATTCAACGAAGGCATCACCAATGCGCTGTACCAGGCCTGCCACGCCGAACTGCTGGCCCTGGGTGTGCTCGAAAAGCACATCACCCGCGTGACCGTGCCGGGTGCACTGGAGGTGCCGATCGCCTTGCAGGCCCTGGCAGAGCGCGATGACTTCGACGCCTTGATCGCCCTGGGCTGCATCATTCGCGGCGAGACCTACCATTTCGAGCTGGTGGCCAACGAGTCGGGCGCCGGCGTGAGCCGCGTTTCGCTGGATACCCATACGCCGATTGCGAACGCGATCCTGACCACCGAGAACCTGGAGCAGGCCGTGGCGCGCCAGACCGACAAGGGCCGCGATGCCGCGCGCGTGGCTGTCGAGATGGCGCACGTCCTGGAACAGATCGGTTGAGCATGAACGAACCAACCCCCGTCAAGCCACGCAAAGCCGCTGACAAATCGGCCCGCACCCGAGCCCGCGAATTCGCGCTGCAGGGGCTGTACCAGCACCTGGTGGGTCAAAACGCTGCTGCAGACATCGACAGTTTCACCCGCGATCTGGCAGGTTTTCACAAGGCCGACAGCGTGCACTTCGACGCCCTGCTGCATGGCTGCGTGGAGCAATCCAGCGCCCTGGACGCCCTGATCGTGCCGCGTCTGGATCGTCCTCTGGTCGAGGTGTCACCGATCGAGCGCGCCGTGCTGTGGATCGGCGCCTACGAGTTCCAGCACTGTCCCGATGTGCCGCTGCGCGTGGTGATCAACGAGTGCATCGAGCTGGCCAAGTCCTTTGGTGGCACCGACGGGCACAAGTACATCAACGGCGTGTTGCACCCGCTGGGCGCGCAGTTGCGACCGCTGGAAGCCGCCGCTTCCACCAACTCGGGGCGCCAGATGCCCAAGGGCGACTGAGCCGCATGGAGGCCCTGCGGATCACCCGGCGCGCGCAGCGGGTCGAGCCTTTTTATGTGATGGAGCTGGCCAAGGCCGCCGCCGACATGGCGCGTCAGGCCGCGCCCGGGACCCGTCCCATGATCACGCTGAACATCGGCGAACCCGACTTCACCGCCCCGCCGCTGGTGCAGGCCGCCGCCGAGCGCGCCATCCGCGACGGTCGCAGCCAGTACACCGCGGCCACTGGCTTGCCGCCCCTGCGCGAGGCCATCAGCGGCTGGTATGCCAGTCGCTTCGGTCTCTCCATCGATCCTGGCCGTATCGTGGTCACGGCGGGCGCCTCGGCGGCCTTGCAACTGGCGTGTCTGGCGCTGATCGAGGCTGGCGACGAGGTGCTGATGCCCGACCCCAGCTACCCCTGCAACCGGCAATTCGTGCAGGCGGCCGAGGGCACGCCGGTGCTCATTCCCTCTGGGCCTGAAGACCGGTTCCAGCTCAGCGCCGAACAGGTGGCTGCCGCCTGGACACCCGCCACGCGCGGTGTGCTGCTGGCCTCGCCGTCCAATCCGACCGGCACCTCGATCGCTCGCGATGCGCTGGAACGCATCGCCCGCTTCGTGCGCGACCAGGGTGGCGTCACGATGGTGGACGAGATTTACCTGGGCCTGTCGTTCGACGAAGCCTTCGGTCACAGCGCGCTGGGCCTGCCCGACGGGCTGGGCGACGAGGTCATCAGCATCAACAGTTTCTCCAAGTACTTCAACATGACCGGCTGGCGGCTGGGCTGGCTGGTGCTGCCGCCATCGCTGGTGCCCGTGGTCGAGCGGCTGGCGCAGAACCTGTTCATCTGCGCCAGCACGGTCGCACAACATGCCGCGCTGGCCTGCTTCGAGCCCGACAGCCTCGCTGAGTATGAGCGCCGCCGCGCTGAGTTCAAGGCCCGGCGCGATACCTTCATTCCCGGGTTGAACCGGCTTGGATTGCATGTACCGGTGATGCCCGATGGCGCGTTTTACGCCTGGGCCGATGTCAGCGGCCTGTGCGATCGCTGGGGCATTCCGATGCATGGGGAGCGCCCTGGCGAGGGCGGCAGCTGGGCGCTGGCCTTTGAGCTGATGCGCCGCTGCCAGC
>JBIIQD010000581.1:0-2579 GCA_044342265.1 Hydrogenophaga sp.
CTGGGTGTGCCAGCCGCGCGACTGGTTTCCTGCGCGTCGGGCGAAGCGGCTTCCGCCACTTTGGGGCCCAGCAGGGCTTCGAGTCCACGGCCGAGGCCTTTGGGTTTTTTGGTGACCATGTTTTGAGCGGATAAGAAATGAAGATGTGGGAAATGCGGCGAACGGACTATCGATCAATGATCACCAAAGTCCCATGACTGTCCGGTGCCACCGCATGGGGCACGCCTGCGGGAACGATGAACACCTCACCGGCCCTCACCTCGACCTGTCCGCCCTGGATCAGCAGGTTCATCCGGCCGTCCAGCACGAGCAGCGCCTCATCGAAGTCATGCGACTCGTCGGGATACGCTTGTCCATCCATGCGAAGGACTTTGAAGTTCGCACCTGCCGCCTGCCCCAACACGGTGGACTTCCAAGCGTTCGGCAACGACTGCGCAACATCCAGCAGGTTGATCTTCATATTGATCTGATTCATGACGGATGCCCCGCCCCCCGCAATTCGTTCAACAAAGCCACGCCTTCAGGCCATTCGCCCAGACCGGATTCGGCGTTGATGTGTCCACGCTCGCCCAGATCGATGAAGCCGGAACCCCAGCTTTCGCCCAGCGACTGCGCTTTGGCGAAGTCGCAATACGGGTCGTCGCGGCTGCCGACCAGCACGCTGGGAAAGGGCAGGCGTTGGCGCGCGATGGGCGCCCAACTGGGCAAGACGCTGCGCAGTTCGTCGCGTTCCGGGTCACCCGGCGCGACCAGCAGCGCGCCCTGCACGCGGTCGGTGCTGCGGGAGATCTCGCTCCAGGCGGCGGTGAGGATGCAGCCGAGGCTGTGGGCGACCAGCACCACTGGACCATCACAACTCAAAATCACGTCCTCCAGCCGGGCGATCCAGTCGCCGCGTTTGGGCGTCATCCAGTCGTGCTGGTCCACGCGGCGGTAACCGTGCAGGGTCTCCCAGCGGCTCTGCCAGTGGTCCGGTCCGCTGTTCTGCCAGCCGGGCAGGATCAGGACGTTTTCAGGTTTCACAATACTTTTCCTGAGAGCAAGCACTGACTTCCCAGGAGCAGCCGTGGAACTGGCTTTGCTGGGCCACAGGCTGCGTCCCCCTTTCAGGGGGAAGACGCGAAGCGGCGCAGGGGGTGGTCGTGTTCAACATCACATCTTGGTGATGCGCTGAACCATCTCGCTGGCGAACGCCACGAAGGCCTGGCTGCCGCGCGCCGACGGGTCGAACACCACGCCGGGCAGGCCATAGCTGGGCGCTTCGGCCAGGCGCACGTTGCGCGGGATCACAGTGTCGAACACCTTGTCGCCGAAGTGCGACTTGAGCTGGTCGCTCACCTGCTGCTGCAGGGTGATGCGCGGGTCGAACATGACGCGCAGCAAGCCGATGATTTGCAGGTCGGGGTTGAGGTTGGCGTGCACCTGTTTGATGGTGTTGACCAGATCGGTCAGCCCCTCCAGCGCGAAGTACTCGCACTGCATGGGCACGATGACGCCGTGCGCCGAACACAGGCCATTGAGGGTGAGCATGCTCAAAGACGGCGGGCAGTCGATGAGGATGAAGTCGTAGTCGGCATCGACCAAGGCCAGCGCAGCCTTGAGTCGCTTGTCGCGCCGCTCCAGTTCGACCAGTTCCACCTCGGCCCCGGCGAGTTCGCGGTTGGCGCCGAGCACGGTGTAGCCGCACTTTTCTGAAAAGGTTGCCGCTTCTTTCACGGTGGCCGACTCCAACAGCACGTCGTACACCGAGAGTTCCATGCTGCGTTTGTCCACGCCGGAGCCCATGGTGGCGTTGCCTTGCGGGTCGAGGTCGACCATCAGCACGCGCTGGCCGACCTTGGCCAGACCAGCCGCGAGGTTGACGGTGGTGGTGGTTTTGCCGACGCCGCCCTTCTGGTTGGCCACACAGAAAATTTTCGCCATCTGTTGTCCTGGTCGGTGCTTGGGTTATTTGGACAAGGCGAGCTTGACGCCAAACCCGATGAGAAAGACGCCTGCGATCTTGTTCAGCACCTGGGTGATGCGCGGGTTGGCGCGCACGCGTTCGGCCAGAAAGTGGGTCAGCAGCGTGGCGCCCAGGCCGTACAAAAAGGTGAGGACCGCCACCGTGATGGCCATGGCGCCGAAGGTGATGAGGCCCTTGTGTTGGGCGGGGTCAACGAAGAGCGGGAAGAAGGCCATGTAGAAGACGATGGCCTTGGGGTTGAGCAGGGTGATGGTGGCGGCTTGCTGAAAGTATTGGCGCGGGCGGATGTTGAGGATGGGCGCGTCGCCGGGTTGGGCGGTGAGCATCTTGAAGCCGAGCCAGGCGAGGTAGGCGGCGCCGATCCACTGGATGGCGTGGAAGGCCGTTGGGTAGGTGGTCAGCACCGCCGCGACACCGGCCACCGCCGCCCACATGAGCACCTGGTCGCCCGCGATGACGCCGAAGGTGGCCGCCAGCCCGCCGCGAATGCCGCCTTTGCTGGTCGACGTGATGAGCGCGAGGTTGCCGGGGCCGGGAATGGCCAGGAACACGACGATGGCGGCGACGAAGGCGCCGTAGTCTGCGATGCCGAACATGGTGGGCTTTCTCTGCG
>JBIIQD010000582.1:0-2577 GCA_044342265.1 Hydrogenophaga sp.
CCTGCAGCCGCCACGACAGGGGTGCCAACATCAGCCGGAAAGTCCAGCCCGGTGTGCAAGGCTGAACGCCCCGTGATGGGATCAATGCGAAAACCAAAGGGCGATCCCACACGCCCGCCCGACACGGGTTCTTCGGTGGGCACCAAAGACTGTTTGATCTTCTGGTCAAACAGTCGGGACTCCACCGCCGTTAACCAGTCCACGCCCGAGCCGCTGGACCGATCAAGCTGCTCCATCGCCTGAAGCAGTTCGTCGACCGTCAAGTCACGCCCAGAAACCAGGGCACCACCTGATCCAGGCTGGGGTTTGAGCTCTTCCGGCTTCAAGCCTGCCAGTCCCGCCACACGCTCCCCCAGGGATTCGATCTGCATCATGCGAGCCTGCATTTCCCCCAGCTTGCGCGCCATGACAGACAGATTTTCGCGCATGTACAGCTCTTTGGAGTCAACCTCCCCCTGGGTGACCAATCGAGCGACCGACTCAAACCCAGGCCACCCCTGGCGCACACCGTTGAGAAACACCCAGTGATAGGCCGCCACCGACCCCAGCATCACCAACAAGCTGGACACCAACCCAAACAAGACCAGTTTGGCGCCACTCAGGTGCAGCGCCTTGCTCCTGGCCAACCAGGCGTCCGTGATAATGATGTGCAAAACGTGACCTTTCGATGCGGCCCTTGGCCGTTTGCTTCTTTGACTCCATGTCCACCGCACCAAGAAGCCACAACGTCTACAGCCTGGAGCAGGCAGCCGGTTCGGCGCCGACACTGGCTGCCCTGCGGCAGCGAATCCGCGAGTCCAGCGAGTGTCTGGAGCTTGTGAGACATCTCATTCCCGCCACGCTCCACAGGCAGGTCCAAGCAGGGCCCCTGAACGAAGGTGAGTGGTGTTTGCTCGTGAGCAGCGCGTCGGCGTCTACCAAACTGCGCCACCTGTTGCCCGTCATTCAGAAGCAGCTGGCCGATTCCGGCCAACAGGTTACCTCGGTTCGCCTGAAAATCCAAACGCTGCGGGCTTGAGCAGACCGCTCTTGCGTGTCCGACCATTCAGTGGTGCCGCTTGTCTGACTCGAACAGACGACCTATCGCTTACAAGGCGAGTGCTCTACCAACTGAGCTAAAGCGGCACAAGAAGCGCAGGATTTTACTTGACGCGTTTGAGCTGTGGCCGACCGCCCCGTCCCGCGGGCCCATCGGGCGGCGGCTCTTCGTCCCCATGGGGCAGCTCTTGCGCCGAATCGGAAGGCACAGCACGCAAGGGACTTCGATCAGAAGCCTCCGAACCGCTCGGGTGAGAGCTCTGAGCACTTTCAACATGGGAAGCTTCTTTGTCAGGCGGTGGGAAAGCCATACCCTGCCCGCTTTCCCGAGCATAGATGGCGGTCACATGGGTGATCGGCACCACCACCTCCCTGGCGACCCCACCAAAACGGGCCTTGAACTCGATGAATTCATTGCCCAGTCTCAACGCATTGGTAGCTTCGAAACCGACGTTGAGAACAATCTCATTGTTTCGGACAAACTCGCTAGGCACCCTCACTGAGGCATCAACCTGCACCGCAATATGAGGCGCATAGCCATTGTCCGTACACCATTCGTGCAGGGCACGAATAAGGTACGGCTTGGTCGATGTCGAGCCCTTGTCGTCGTCGCGGGTCATGTGCAAGCCAAACGCAAATGCATCAACGAATCACATCGGTATGCGACAGTCGACAATCACTTTCGCATCACTTTCTCAGACGGCGTCAACGCCTCAATATAAGCGGGACGAGAGAAGATGCGTTCAGCGTACTTCAACAAAGGTGCAGCATTCTTGCTCAGCTCGATGCCGTAAAAATCGAGTCGCCACAACAACGGCGCAATGGCCACGTCCAGCATCGAGAAGTTGTCGCCCAGCATGAACTTGTTCTTGAGGAACACCGGTGCCAGTTGGGTCAGGCGGTCACGGATGTGGGCCCGCGCCTTTTCCAGTGCTTTGTCATTGCCCTTGCTGCTGCGCGATTCGAGCACCGAGACGTGAGTGAACAGCTCCTTTTCGAAGTTCAACAGAAACAGGCGCACCCGCGCACGGTCCACAGGATCGCCTGGCATCAGCTGAGGATGCGGGAACCTCTCGTCGATGTACTCATTGATGATGTTCGACTCATACAGGATCAGGTCGCGCTCAACAAGTATCGGCACCTGCCCATACGGATTCATCACGCTGATGTCTTCGGGTTTGTTGTACAGATCCACATCACGGATCTCAAAATCCATGCCCTTCTCGAACAACACAAAACGGCAGCGGTGGGAATAGGGGCAGGTCGTACCCGAATACAAAACCATCATAGGGGAGTCTCCTCAATACGAAACAGTGGTTTGCGCTGCCGCGGGAGCGCGGAGCCACAAACCACTGCGGGGTTTTCGGGCATGTGGTGGTCGACATGACCACCACACGAACCCAAAACTTACTTCACGTCTTTCCAGAACGCCGCGTTCAGACGCCAGGCGACCACAGTGAATACCGATAGGAACAACAGCACCCACACACCAATGCGCACCCGGTCGTTTTGCGCCGGCTCGGCCATCCACTGGAGGTA
>JBIIQD010000584.1:0-2568 GCA_044342265.1 Hydrogenophaga sp.
AAATCGCGAAAGAGCCGATCTCGATGGAAACCCCCATCGGCGACGACGACGATTCGCACCTGGGCGACTTCATCGAAGACCAGGCCAACACCGCGCCCATCGAGGCCGCAATGCAGGCCGGTCTGCGCGAAGTGGTCAAGGAGATCCTGGACAGCCTCACACCGCGCGAAGCCAAGGTCCTGCGCATGCGCTTCGGCATCGAGATGAGCACCGACCACACGCTGGAAGAAGTGGGCAAGCAGTTCGACGTGACCCGCGAGCGCATCCGCCAGATCGAAAGCAAGGCGGTGCGCAAGCTCAAGCACCCGAGCCGCAGCGACAAACTGCGCAGCTTCATCGATTCGATGTAAGCCGCCTCGGCGGTCTGGAACGATCAACGGGAGCCTTCGGGCTCCCGTTCCTTTTGATGTGGCCGATGGCGCGGTATGCCGTCAGGCCGTCACCAAAGCCCCCAACGCGAGTGCGCCCACCGGTGCCTCGATCAGCCAGGGCAGCACAAAGGTGCGCTGTGCCAACCCGTTGGCGATGCGCTGCGCCTGGCGGACTTCGCCCGCCAGCCGGGCCTGCAGCAGCGGGTCGTTGGTGCCAGCGGCCGCCAGGCTTTTGTTGATGACCCAGGCCCAGGGGTCGATCTTCGCGCGGCGCAGGTCGTCCTGCAGCGCAGCGGCCTGGCTGACCGGGGTGACCTCGGGCAGGGTGACGATGATGACGCGCGTCAGAGAAGCGTCTTGCAGGCGCATGAGCGGCGTGATGATGTGCAGACCCTTGCTGGCTGTCTGCCCTTCGTATTGAGCCGTCATCTGCCGGTGGTAGGCGCCGGTGGCGTCCATCAGCAGCAGGCTGTGGCCGGTGGGCGCGGTGTCGAGCACCACGAAAGAAGAGCGCGCTTCGTTCACCACGCGGCTGAAAGCGTGGAACACGGCCACCTCTTCGGTGCAGGGCGATTGCAGGTCTTCGAGCAGCAGTGCCCTGCCCTGTTCGTCCAGCGCTTTACCGCGCGTGGCCATGATCTTGGCGATGTAGGCCGCCGTCTCTGCCCGGGGGTCGATGCGGCCGACCTTGAGACCTGCCAGGCTGCCGTTCAGCGCATCGGCCACGTGCGCGGCCGGGTCGGTGGTGGTGAGGTGCACGCTGTGGCCGCGCTGCACCAGGCCCACGGCCAGCGCGGCGGCAATCGTCGTCTTGCCCACACCGCCTTTGCCCATGACCATGATGAGCCCGTGGCCCACGGCGGCGAGTTCGTCGACCATGCGGGACAGCGGCTCGGCGGGCAGTGCGGGCCTTGCCGGTCGATTCGTTGGGGCAGGCAAATCACCGCCCTGCAACAAGGCACGCAGCGCTGGCAACCCAACGGTGTCGAAGGCGCGCAGCGGCACCTCGTCGCGCGGCAAACGGGCCAAGGCGTCGGGCATGGTCTCCAGCGCCTCGCGCCCCAGCTGTTCTATGGCCTGTGCCACCGGATCGCTGGCGCTGAGGGCATGGAACACCCCATTGACCGCCAGTCGCTGGTTGGACAGGCCGAGCAGGCTCAGCTCTTCGGCGGTGCGCGCGGCTTCCCGCATCGGGCGCGGGTCGGGCCGGGTGACCAGCACCACCGTGGTGAGCGTGGGGTCGCTAAGTGCCTTCAGCGCGGCGTTGAAGCGCGCCTCCTGCATCTTCAGGCCCGAGTGCGGGCCGAGGCAGGAAGCGCCGCGGTCGTTGCCCGCCAGAAAACCGCTCCAGGCTTTGGGCAGACTCAACAGGCGGAGGGTGTGGCCGGTGGGCGCGGTGTCAAAGACTACGTGGTCGTATCCACCATCCATGCCCTCGCCGGCCAGCAACGCAGCGAATTCGTCAAACGCGGCGATCTCGGTGGTGCAGGCGCCCGAGAGTTGTTCACGCACGGTCTGGCGTTCTTCTTCGTTCGCGCCGGCATCCAGCTGTGCCAGCACGCGCTGGCGGTAGGCCTCAGCGGCGGTGTCGGGGTCGATGTTGAGCATGGCGAGCCCTGGCACACCCGGCACGGGCACCGCCTGGTTCGACAGCGGCACACCCAGCATTTCGTCGAGGTTGGACGCCGCGTCGGTGCTGACCAGCAGCACCCGTTTGCCACTGTCGGCCAGTGCGATGGCGGTGGCGGTGGAGAGCGAAGTCTTGCCGACGCCGCCCTTGCCGGTGAAGAACAGAAAGCGCGTGGGCGCCGCGGCGAAACCGGGAAGTTTGAAGGTGCTCATGCGGCCAGCTTGGCACACCCGCCGCGCACGCGGGCTGACGCGGGTCAACCGCTGGTCGTTGAGCCCCCAGGCAAATCGACAGTGACCGCCAGCCCTGGCCGCGCATTGCGCACCGCGAACGTGCCTCCGTGGGCCTGCGCCACCAGCTTGCACAGGGTCAGGCCCAGACCCACGCCGCCCTGGGCGCGGGTGCGCGCGGTGTCGGGACGGAAGAAGGGCTCGGCCAGATGCGGTATCTGGTCATCGGCAACACCGGGTCCGAAGTCACGCACTTCGATGGCCACCCCCTGGCCATGGGCGCGCAGGTGCAGCTCGGGTGGCGACGCGGCGCCCGTGCTGTGGCGCAGGGCGTTGT